>CAZJOB010000089.1:0-10947 GCA_964547435.1 uncultured Desulfatiglans sp.
CTATGCTTGAGACTATTCCACATCCCCTAACTGATGCTCATGCTTCACTACTGTGTCATTAGATGAAAACTTGACAAAGATAAACAGCAACAATAATATGTGCAGCCAATGTAACAGACGAAAACATTTTTTTTACTTGGCCCCCTCCCAAAAGGGACTTCTTATCAATCTTTTCCGGCAGTTATATCGTTCGGATAGTATTCAAAAGGAGGTCTTATGAATCAGCAATCGGAAACAATGCCAAAGACTCCCGCGTATGCGTGGGTCATATTAATCGCTCTTTACATGGTCACTCTGTCAACGACGCTTAACCTGTTTAAGCTGCCGCCCATGATGACCACAATACAAACAGCATTCGGTGTGGACATTGTCAAAGCAGGTAAATTGATGTCTGTCTTTAATATTATGGGATTTATCCTTGCATTCCCGGCAGGCTATATCCTGAAACGATACGGTATCAAAATGACCGCGTTGATTGCTGTTGGCGCATCCGCGATCGGGCCTGTGATAGGCGCATTAGCCAAGACATTCGCGATACTTTATGTCGGCCGGTTTATCGAAGGTGTAGGAATGGGTCTGATTATGGTAACAGCCCCTTTAGCTATCAGTTTATGGTTTCCTCTGACTAACAGGGCCTTGCCAAACGGAATATGGGCAAGCAGCGTGGGAGGCGGTAACCTAATTATGCTTGCTCTAATCGCCCCATCAATAGGGGTATCATACGGATGGCAGTCCATGTGGTGGGCAACCGCAGGATTTTCCGTTCTCTCTTTTATTATTTTTGCCATCCTGTTCCGTATGCCTAAACAGGAAGAAATGGGTGCTGAACCGGCGCCCCAAGAGGAGAATGTGCCCAGTTTCATAGGGGATATGAAAGATATAGGCAAGGGTATGGCTAATAACAGCTTCTGGATGATTGGTATTGGGTTTGGGCTCTATAACCTCGTTGCCATGGCTTTAGTCACTTTTTATCCTCAGTTTTTAGAAATCGAACGCGGCTTTTCCCTGACCTATGATAATGGTTTTCTCATGCACGCATCTTTTGTCACTGCCTTGATCCTTGGAATACCAATCATCACTGGACCTTTAGGCGGCTACATTTCGGATCGTCTGGGCAAACGCAAGATCATGATTCTTATTCCGTATATCCTGGTAGCTATATCGTTTCTTTTCCCATTTAAGGTGACAGGATCATCAATTATGTTGTTTGTGATATTTTTAGGGATTGTCAATGGACCTATCGCCGCTGTTCAACTGGCGGCTGTTCCGGAGGTGGCGAAGAAACCTCAATATATTGGAACTGGTATGGCTGTAGCAATCTTTTGCCAGAATATAGGGATGGTTCTCAGCGGTGTGGTTTTTCCAAAAATCCAGGTGGCATCGGGATGGGAAGCAGCAGGGTACTGGATGATTCCTTTCTGTATCATTGGCATTATTGCTACATTATTAATAAAAGTGCGATAGATTAATTAGATTTGATAATATGTCGAATCACTTTAAAGCCGCAGCCTTTGAAAAAAGGCTGCGGCTGTTTTAAAATATAACAGGAGTTCAGGAGATTTTAATGAATACCAGATATAGAAGCCTGGCGCTGGCGGCGGTTTTTGTGTTGCTCTTTGCGTGTCATGCTGTTCCGAAAGGATCAGAATCGGACTCATCATCGGATACGGGTTCCAGGGATACTTCCCGCGCTGTAGCAAAACTTTTAGAATCGGGAGTGCCGCTTCAGAAGGATCCCAAAGGGGCTGTGCGATGGATAGAGGCAAAAAAGGGCGAATTAAAGGACGAATACATGTCACTTCTGCCTCTTTTACCTGATCTGGAGTGGCTGGAGATCGGAGGAGGCGATGTCACAGAGAAAGGGATAAAACACCTCGGAAAATGCACTGCCTTGAAAAGATTATATATCCACGATATAGACCTTAAGGAAGCGGAGCTGACATGGATGTCAAATCTGAAACACCTTGAGGCCCTGTCGCTTCAGCGCACGGGAATCAACGGAAGGTTCATTAAACACCTGAATTCCATCGATTCACTCAAGGTATTGAACCTTAGTGAAAATCCTGTAACGGATGACGATATGGTCCTGATCGCCCGGTTTAAAAACCTGGAAGTCCTAGCGCTGGCAGACACTCAGATTACCGGAACAGGTATCGGCCATATCAAAGGGATGAACAGGCTTAATGAGTTTAACATACAGAATTGCAGCATTTATGACAACGATCTTCTGTACTTTCTGTCCATGCCGAATCTTCGTATTGTTTATGCCGAGGGCTGCAATCTGAGCGATGTGGCACTTGCGGATATGTCCGAAAAATTCCCCTCGCTGGCCATTTTTCGTTAATCCTGTTTCAGGGAAACATTGATTCGAGAGAGGAACATCATGCATCAGTTTTTTGAAAATAAAAGCAGGTTTTTTTTGATTGCGGCATTTATTGCCCTGACCGCGGTCTCTCTTATTGCGAAAGGTAACGATGAAGACCTCAAAGACATGGGGACCCCTGACGTGGTATATGTCGGGACACCCTATGATGTGGCATCTGAGATGCTTCAAATGGCGCAGATAAAGAAGGATGACCTTGTGGTTGATCTGGGCTGCGGTGACGCGCGAATGCTGGTTTTGGCCGCGCAGAAATACGGCAGCCGCGGAATAGGTTATGATATAGATCCGGATATGGTGCGGGCATCGAGAATAAACGCTCAAAAAAACAATGTCGCGGATCTTGTAACGATTATTCAGGCGGATATCTTTAAAGTGGATATCAGCGAGGCGGACGTCCTCCCCATATACCTCCTGCCTGAAATGAACATGAGGCTTGTTCCTCAACTCGAAACCCTCAAACCCGGCTCCCGCCTGGTTTTTCATAACTACGATCTGCCTGGGTTTATTGTGGACAAGGAAGTGGAAATCGTATCAAACGAAGACAATTCCATACATACACTGTTTTTATATACAACGCCGCTTAAACCAATAGAGCAACCGTAGACAGGCTTGACAAAAATCAATGACTGCAATATTAATAAATTTAATTTTCAACCTCGTTCCTCAAAAAGGGGCTGCATATTAGACACAAAACACCATGACAGGAGCACCAAATAATAATTTATAAAGCAAGGGAGGATAGAATAATGAAGAGGCATATATATATTGCTATAGTCGCATTAGTTTGCCTTGGCTTTTTTTGCAGTTTTCCTATGCCCGGCGACCAGGCGCTGGCGGCATCAGCAGATGAAAAGATAACAGTGCTTACACCGCTGGGTCATCCGCCGACAATAAAACTGAAACCAATGGCAAAAAGACCCGCTACTCTGGATGGTAAAACAGTCTATATTGTGGACAATATCTATCCGGGCAGCGATCTGCTTCTTACCGAAATGGAGGCATGGTTTAAGAGAGAAATGCCGGGAACCACAGCAATTTACAAGCGTAAAAACGCGATGGGCGGTTTTGAGGCGCTGGATGAAGCGTTATGGGCTGAAATCAAAGAGAAGGCTGATGCTGTAATCATCGGCCTGGGGCATTGAAGCCAGTGCGCGCCGGCAGTTGTCGGCCATTCTATCCATTTTGAAGAGATGGGAATACCCGCCACCGCTATTGTTCTGGCGGAATTTTTTGAGCAGGAAAAACAGAAGGCGTTGCAGGAAGGAATGCCGGAAATCCGAACCCAGTGGATTCAGGGCCCGGTATGGGCCAAAACCCGTGAACAGTTGCGCAGAGATGTAATTGAAGGGAACAACCCCCTTACCGGCCGTCCGGTAATGGAAGAAATTATTGAAAATCTTACAAAACCCTTAACTAAAGAAGAACAAAAGACAGGTGAAATAGTACGTGACAGAGGACCTGAGACCTTTACAGGCACGGCAGAGGAACTGCACAAGTTATTCCTTGAAAAGAGATTTACCGATTTTCTGCCGATCGTTCTTCCAACCCCTGAGAGGGTTGAAGAGATGCTGCAGGGGACCAGTCATACCCCGGACGAGGTTGTGGGCAAGATGTCTCCAACCAATACCGGCGATTATTTTGAGTTCTGGACATTTACCGTGAGAGATGTGGCTGTGAACGCGGTCATGGCCGGGTGCAGGCCGGAATATATGCCGGTGCTTCTTGCAATATTGTCACCCGACCCAAGGACCGGCATCTCAAAAGAGGCCATATCCATTTCAGATAATGGTTTTACCGGTGCTGTGGTAATCAATGGAAACATTCGGGACGAGATAGGCCTGAATTATGATGTCGGCGCCGTGGGACCATACGCCCATGCCAATACTACCATTGGAAGGGCATGGAGCCTCGCGTCCATCAACCTCGGCAATTGCGGAAAGCCGGGCACCTCATACATGGGCGTCATTGGAAACCCCATGAACCTGATCAATATAGTTATTGCAGAGAACGAAGAAAAATCACCCTTTAAGCCATTTTCTGTTAGAAAGGGCTTTGCAAAGGGTGAAAACGTAGTCAGCCTTTTCGAAGGATGGGGTATCCTTTCAGCGGCGAACTGGAAGGTGAACGCGTGGGGCACTGAGATGGATTATCCCCAGATCGCCAAAGACATTATTGCTCAGCAGGGCATGTTTACGGCAACTCTGGTCTTAAGTCCCCCTATTGCCAATTTCATCAAGGCGCGTTTTGACACCATTGAGGAGTTTGAAAAATGGGCCGCGCCCGCGCCTTCATTCCCCGGTTTTGCAAAACCGAAACCGGCTGCCGAAGGCGGTGATACGCCGGCAGCAAAAAAACCGGCGCCCAAGATGCCCATGTTCGGTTTTCCAATGGTGAATGTCATCGTTACAGGTGCGTCGAATAACAACTACTGGAGTGCAGGAGGACTTAGTTATTCACGGAGTATTAATATCGATGAATGGCGATAGACAACATAATTAACCGGTCATCAAATACCGGTTACTGAGACCAAAATACCGCGGATGCACGCGAACAGATATGGAAAAGATCATATCCGCGTAAATCCGCGGTTTTATTTTTAATCAATTGAGTGTTCCTGTTTTGATCAATTTTTGACTGATTTATTAAAAGGAGGCATAGACAATGAACATATCCCGGTCTTTTTATCTTATGGAAATCCTTGCTTTGGCGGCAATCCTGTTGACATTTTTGCCGGCAGTGCTGTTTGCAGAGGATTCATCAAAAATAAATTATGAAGTCTTAAGCCCCTGGGGCGAGGTGGATCCCAGGACTTTAAAGGGAATTTCTCCAAGGCTGGACAATCTTTCCGGCAAAAAAATCGGGTTGTTCGCGAATTACAAACGGGCAGCGCTCCCTATCGCCGGATACCTTCAAAAACATTTAGAGTCCATGTATCCGGATATCAAGGTCAGCATCTTTCATTCCGACCAGTGGAATGTAACTGAAATAGAGACGGAAAGGAGTGGTCTCTTCAGAAAATGGGCTGATGGAAATGACGCAGTAATTCTTCTGGTGGGGGACTGAGGGTCCTGCACCAAGTTCCTCGTATACAACGGAATGTCGATCGAGGAACTTGGCACGCCGGTCGTGTTACTGGCGAATCCGGGTTTTGTAAGGGATGCTCAATCCGCTGCATCCAATAAAGGAATGCCCTCAATAAGAACCCTGCCCCTGAATGTGGCTTGTGAATCCACTGTCCCCGAAGATATCGAGGCCGGAGTGGCGAAAGCCATGCCGGAAATTGTCAAATCATTGACAAAACCTCTGACAGATTTTGAAAAATCACCGGGAACGTCGACTGAAAAAACGCCCAGGATAGTTTTTAAAGGCAGTTATGAAGATGTGAACCGGTTTTTTTACAGAAACGGCTGGGGGGATGGCCTGCCTATAGTGCCTCCCACTGAAGATGCTGTTCGGGAGATGATGAAGGGAACGGATCTGCCTGCTGAACATCTGGTTACAAAGGTGATTCCCCGGCAGGGGAAGGCTACAGTTGAAAAAATCGCGGTTAATGCGGTGATGGCAGGAGCCCTTCCCACCCATATGCCGGTTATTATTGCGGCTGTTGAAGCCCTTGCAGACCAGAAAACCCGGTATGACACCTTTCAGGTGAGTACAGGGTCCTGGGCGCCCTTCTTTGCGATAAACGGGCCCATACGCGATCAGATTCATATCAATTACGGATCGGGAGCCCTCAGTCCCGGGGATATCGCCAACGCGGCTATAGGCCGCACGATAGGATTGATCGCAAAGAATATAGGCGGAGCACGCAAAGGCATTGAGGATATGGGCGTAATCGGCAACCCGGCAAAATACGCACTGGTTATCGGTGAGGATGAGGAGCAAAGTCCGTGGGAGCCGCTTCATATAGAACGGGGATTTAAGAGGGAAGAGAATACCCTGACAGTATTTTTTCCTAACAGCTATATGCAGGCGGTGCCAATGGGAACCGATGCGGACGGCATTGCAAAGGCTATGCTCGATATGAATCCATGGAGCATGTCCTGCTTTATCGTTATCCCGTCACATGCCAGAACCCTGGCCGATGGAGGATGGACAAAGGAGAAGCTCAAGGAGTATCTGCTTAAAGGGGCTGATTCTCCCATAGATACCTTTCTGCAGAGGCCGGGAGAAGAAAAAGCGGCAGGGGACATACTCTCGCAGCCTCCTGCCGCGATAGATACCGACAGCCTGATGATTATAGTTGCGGGCGGACCAGGGGCATGGACCGGCCTTTTGAAAAGTGTCGGGGGAATCAATAATGAATTCGTCACAAAAAAGATAACGCTTCCGCGTAACTGGGATGATCTTGTGAAAAAATACAGGAACGTGGTTCCCAATTACGCGCAGTATTAAAAGACTAACTTGAATTTCCAGGCGTGTAACTGTTTTTCCTGTGGAGACAGGGTTGATTGGCCAACAGAACATAATTAAAAATCTTGACTTATAGTAAAATATAACGATAAATCTTGTTCAATAATCGTTTTTCCGGAGAAAGTCATGATTGGAAACGAACAGGATAAACCTATTTGCCGATCTGCAGGGTATGCTGCGCTTATCGAACGATACGACCTCGATGTGATTCCGAATAGGCACAAGTCCCAGGTTACTTCAAGCGGAATCCAACGTACCGATTCGAGCGGAGCCACAGTTGAGGAGGTGTATCCACCCAAGTACTGGCCGGGGGACAAACTTGGCGACCATCTCGAATTTGCGCTCAAATATGATGGGACGAACCTCGCAATCCTCGGCATCTTGTTTCAGAAGATTAAGGAAGAAGATCTCTTGATTCATATTCGGTCCAAACCGACTGGTAAGTATGCCAGGCGCTTATGGTTCCTATACGAATTCCTGACCGGTAAAACGCTCCCTCTTGATGACCTGAAGCGGGGTAACTACATTGACCTGCTCGATCCGGATGAATACTACACAATCAGCCCTGCCTGCCAGGTTCGGCGGCAGCGGATCAACGACAATTTGCTGGGTGACAGCCGGTTCTGCCCGGTGGTTCGACGCACTAATACGCTTCGCGGTTTTGAAAAGGCCGATTTGTCTGGACGCTGTCAGCAGGTGGTGGCGGGCTATTCTGCTTCGGTTTTGAAACGGGCGCTTGGGTACCTCTACACCAAGGAGACGAAATCTTCCTTTGAAATTGAACATAAAACCCCCACCTCGACCAGGACCGAGCGTTTTGTGGCCCTGCTTCAAACAGCGGAACAAGAGGACTTTCTCCGAAAAGGGAGATTGATTGACTTACAAAATCACATTGTCGATGCACGATTTCGAGATTCCGATTACCGGTCAAGCCAGAACTATGTCGGCGAAACGGTCGCCTGGCAAAAGGAACGAATCCACTTTGTATGTCCGAAACCAGAGGATCTGGCGGACCTGATGGACGGCCTGACAGCCGCCCATGAACGGATGAACATCGGGGCCGTGTCCGTGGTGATTCACGCAGCAGCCATCGCCTATGGATTTGTCTTTCTGCACCCGTTCGAAGACGGCAATGGCCGAATCCACCGCTTTCTGATCCACAACATTCTCGCACGACGTGGTTTTACACCGGAAGGCGTCATGTTTCCAATCTCAGCGTACATGCAGAAAAACCTTGCCGATTATAATGCATCTCTGGAGACGTTCTCACAGCAGCTCATGCCCCTGGTGGAATACGCGCTCGATAAAGACGGCCGTATGACTGTAAAAAATGATACTGCTGTTTGGTACCGCTTTATTGATATGACGCCCCAGGCAGAGGCGCTTTTTAAGTTCATCGATCAGACCATTGATACGGAGCTTGCCAACGAATTGAACTTCCTGGCCAACTACGACAAGACCAAAAAAGCCATCCAGGAGATCGTGGACATGCCCGACCGTCAAATCGATCTATTCATACGTTTTTGCCTCCAAAACAACGGTCGACTGTCTGCGCGGAAACGCGCGAGCCAATTCGATTTCCTGTCAGATGAAGAAGTCTCCCGTATGGAGCAGGCTGTTCTGGATGCTTACGGAAGTACAACCTTGAAAAATGATTGATGAGAAAAGGATTATATATACACATTGAGTCATGGTTTCCTCAATAAAAAAGCCTGTTTAAAATGACAGGCTTTTGATTGTTTTATTTGGCTCTCCGGGACGGACACGAACCGCCGACAGGGTGGTTAATCAGCGTAAAGCTTGGAAAAAGGCATGCGTGTGTATAAGTTTTTGGTCATTGTGCAAAAGGAGAATGTATTATGGAGGGACAATTACCATTATATAATCAAACTCCTGCCTGGCCTTCAAGTCAGGAAAACACTCCGGCTGTTGAGTGGTTTGCACAATCTGCACAACAGATGCGTCTGACACTGAGACGGTGCAAAATTCAAAAGAGCTGCCTGAATGATATTTTTGTTGCAATTCATTGGTTTTAATCTATAATTACCGAGTAAATGACACAATGGCATTTTATGGACCAAAAACAGAAAATAATTGAGCTTGCCAAACAAATGGGCCTCATCCGTCCACGTGATGTGGAAGCAGAGGGAATTCACCGTGAATACCTCCTAAGACTATATCGCAATGGAGAGCTGAAACGGGTAGGACGGGGGCTATATGCCCTGCCTGATGGACAAAGCAGCGAATTTCTTTCTTTTGCTGAAGTGGCTAAACGAGTACCGAACGCTGTAGTCTGTCTGATTTCAGCTCTTGAGTTTTACGACCTGACAACACAGATTTCCCCTAGCGTGTGGATCGCTATCGAAAATAAGCAGTGGGCACCTAGGATTGTTTATCCTCCCATAGAAATTGTGCGCATCACCGGTCGCGCTTTCAGCTTCGGTATCGAGAAACATGAAGTAGACAGAATCCCTGTAAAAATTTACACCCCAGCCAAAACCGTGGCCGATTGCTTCAAGTTCCGGACCAAAGTCGGCCTGGACGTTGCCATGGAGGCTCTTCGTGAAACCTGGAGAAACAGAAAAGCCACAATGGATGAGCTATGGGAGGCGGCCAAGATATGCCGGGTGGCTAATGTTATGCGTCCCTATCTGGAGGCGATTATTTGAGTCCGGATAAAAAGAAAAATCCTGGTCATTCTGTATTCCAGAGGCTTTTAGACTACGCCAGAAACAGCGGGGAGGATTTCAATCTTCTGCTATCCCGCTATGGAATTGAGCGCCTTCTGTATCGGTTGAGTATCTCGTCTCATGCTGACAAATTTATCCTAAAGGGGGCGAGTTTGTTCCTCATCTGGAAAGGTCAAAATTACAGGGTGACCAGAGATGCGGACCTTTTGGGCTACGTTCCTTCAGATCCGGATCAAATTGCTGATATCTTCATAGAGTTATGCCAGTCTATGGGGGAAGACGTCGATGGTTTAGAATTTATAGCCGATTCGGTCCGTGCAGTAGCAATCCGTGAAGAGCAAGCTTACGACGGCATCAGAGTTACGCTCCTGGGAAAACTACATCAAGCCCGAATCCCTTTGCAAGTCGATATCGGCTTCGGTGATGCGGTTACGCCGGAACCGGAAAGGATAGAATTTCCTACATTACTGGATGCCCCTCCACCCAAGCTTATGGCCTACACCCGCTATACAATGATAGCCGAAAAGGTTGAAGCGTTGGTGCGCCTTGGCATGGCGAATAGCCGAATGAAGGATTTTTATGACTTATGGCTGATGAGCCGGTTATTTGAATTCGAAGGAAGCTCCCTTTGTAATGCCCTTCACAATACATTTAAGCGAAGATCAACTCCATTACCTCAGGGGCTGCCGATTGCCTTCACAAACGAATTCAGTAAAGATAAGCGAAAGCTAAGCCAGTGGAAAGCGTTTGTCCGAAAATCCAAGCCAAAGGATGTATCCGGTGACTTAGATAACATTATCGATTTGTTAAGGGTTTTCTTAATGCCTGTCATAATAGCTGCACATGGAGATAATCCTTTTGAGTTATCGTGGCCCAAGGGGGGACCTTGGGGAAAAGGGTAAAATTCCCTCCGCCTGTATTTTTAGGGGTATTTTTTTAGGACACAAGAAAATTTTTAACTAAGATTCATTGGTCGGAAACATTGAAAGGAAAAAGGATATCGTTAATTCTTTAATGAGTGCCCTTTTTGAGTCGAAATGGTTGTTTTAGAAAGTTGGTATTCAGGGTCATTGTGTTGGGAAATGCGCTGCTCGACATTACTGCTTTGCCCGCAGTAGTATCTTCCGATTGACTCACTCTGGATTATGTAGACCCAGTAAGGCATAGCTTTCCGAATAAAAAAGCCCATTCATTTGAACGGGCTTAGGATATTTTTGGCTCCCCGAGACGGACTCGAACCATCGACAGGGTGGTTAATCACGCCCTAGCGTGACTCTACCGGCTTTTTGCCTCATCAAGGTATCTTGCTATGCCACGTTTCTTAATCTTACGTTCCAGATGTGTGGCTTCTGCCAGGTCAGCACACTCGTATGACCATATCAATTTCCATGGACCAGGAAATCTTTTGGTTGTTTTAGAAAGTTGGTATTCAGGGTCATTGTGTTGGGAAATGCGCTGCTC
>CAZJOB010000090.1:0-10907 GCA_964547435.1 uncultured Desulfatiglans sp.
CCTGTTATTGAATGCCGATTCCAAATAAAAGCGGGAATGTAAATTGAATTGAGGAAAGGAAAAAAGAAAATGAAAAAAGGATTAAAAGAAGAATTTATATCTAAGTGGAATAAGTATTTCGGACAGGCAGAACTTCCCATTGCCTTTTTTTACACGAATGATGAGAACCGGGCAGAAAGGGTGAAGATACCTTCCGGGCACCAGTGCGTGATAGGCGTTCTAAGCCGGGTGCGAAAGGGAACCTCCCTGTCACTGGATAAGGAAACTGTCGGCTGTGTGGGCGGTAAACGATGCCTTGGTTTTCCCTTTGAAACCGGTCCTGATTTCAATTATTTCCTGTCTACCGGAATTCCGGGCAGGGTGGAAGGAGAAAGGTATAAAAAAAGCCCTGAACTTGTGGATCAGGTGTTAAAGGGCTGGGCAAAATTTGAAGCGCCGGCAAAGAATATAGTATTTAAACGATGGGACATGCTGGAACCCGATGATGAACCTGAAGTGGTCATATTTTTTGCCCTGCCGAATGTCTTGTCAGCCCTGTTCACCCTCGCAAATTTTGATGAGTCCCAAGACAGGGTTTACACTCCTTTTGGCGCAGGCTGCTCCTCCATTGTTCAGAACCCTTATCTGGAAAAAGACAAGGATTCCCCCGGGTGTATTATAGGAATGTTCGACATCTCAGCCCGGCCCTTTGTGGAAAAAGATGTTATCACCTTTGCCGCTCCAATGAACAAGTTTGAAAAAATGGTTGCCAACATGGATGAAAGCTTTTTGATTACTCCTTCCTGGGAGAAGGTTAAAAAGAGAATTTAGGAAAAACAGGATAAATCCTCAAAAGAGAATGGATTCAGAAACTGTCTTTGCCATAGATGTCTTTTATCTATCGTGTTAAGTTGCGCTTCCCCGCATACTGAATCCCAGTGTTCCCGAATAGCACTCTCAATCTGTTCAAATACATATAATGCATCTTTTTTAGAAAGCAGGAAATTATGAGCTGTCTCCAGACATAATTTCAACTGGCTGAGATTTTTTTCTCCTGAAATTTTCATCGCCTGTGATGCTTCGTTTCCGGTACGCCCTTGCGGGCATATATCATATGCGGGGGTCAGGGTCAGCTCTTTTCCATCCCAAAATGCCGCATGATTTCGTGCATGATCATCTGTATTCCCGCATAAAATATTAAACACCAGCCTGCCGAACAGCTCTTTAAGTGTTCTCTTTGGTTCTTTGAAACGCCGCCTTATAATTTCCGCAAAATCCTCATAGCTGGCATAGCGGGCGGTCATGTCATTAAGGCCAAATATCGTAAGGGCAGAAACCATGCATTTCCTTGCCCATCCTTCATTAATATAAATCCTGTCAAAACGTTCGATGAGAAGTACCTCTTTTCCCGCTGCATTAACCATCCTTACAGGAGCAACATCAAGTCCCGCAATACTTGCGAGCCTCATAGCCGTATATTCTGCCTTAACAACATTATACAGGTCACTGCCCGACGAAAATTTGGCAATGTATTTTTTACCATGATCTTCTATCAAAGCCTTTGGACGCGCACCTCCCACGG
The DNA here is from genome assembly GCA_964547435.1 of uncultured Desulfatiglans sp. GTDB lineage: Bacteria > Desulfobacterota > DSM-4660 > Desulfatiglandales > HGW-15 > CAZJOB01. Next base: position 1,562 of record CAZJOB010000090.1, read on the forward strand.
AGCTGCCATGTAAAAGCGCCGAATCAAGCTCGGGTGTTAAAGGAATGCCTTTTTCAACACGAATTGCTGATTCCAGCAATTCTTCCAGAGTGGCATTATCAGCCGATCGTGGGATATATTCAGAAGCTGAGAGCTGGAAATCAAGTGCTCCAATACGATCAGAGCCTGATTCAAGTAAATAAGTCAGCTCATTCAGGTCGGCAGTATCAACATTCTTTCCCTTCAGCCCAAGCCTCTTATTTATTATAACGCGGCGTCCCCATGCATCAGGAGCCGCATCCCTGATACAGCCGGGCATTTCCAAATCGTCTAAAAGGGGCAGCACCCCGGATGTTAAAGGTAATTCCGGCTCATAAATGGGAATCGCAGGTTTTTCGTCCTTTGCACGCTCAAGATAACTTCTGCCGTAATTAAAAAGGATATACCTGTTATCAGCCTCAAGCCTGCCTGCAACAACGGGTTGGGTTTCCCCGGGCAGCCAGATCCAGACAAAGGCTTCCCGGTTTTGTTTATCAGAAATCATCATGAAGTTCCTTTGTTTTTTTTCGAATACGTCCTGGAAGAAGAGCAATCCTGCTTTTTACAAGTTCAATGCTGGTTGACAGGGGTTGATGGTCCGGCTCAAAGAGGTTCACTCCAACTAGTGCGGCAGTCTCAAATACAAGACCGATTGCCGGACTCATTTCACCCGCTTCTATTTTCTGAAGTGTTGCCCTTGAAATACCCGCTCTGTCAGCAAGGTCCTGCTCAGTCCATCTGCGCTCCTTGCGGCCAAGCCTGATTTGCCGACCAAGAAGAAATACAGCCTCTTTTGTGTATTTTGAATATGTTCTTTTTTTTGCCATAAAAAAACCGAGAATTATATGATCAATATAATAGTCATAAACAATAATAATGACCATTATATTGATCATATTGGAAATTTTCAAGAATTTTTTTGCTGATCATTTTGGCACACAGTGCGTACATTAAAACACAAAACCCCGGTCTCAATTCGAGAAACAGGGTTTATTTGCCTTACTGATCCATAACTATCCTTTTTGCAGAGGATTCACATAGTTAAATAATGTTTATATTTTTTATTACTCCTTTAATCTGGATAAATCAAGGGGGTGGGGAAAATAGGCTGTAGCTGTTTAGGCTATAGGCTGTTATGGTTTTCGCATTGCTCTCAGCAATTCTGCCAATGCTTTTTCAGCTTCGGTTATCGTAAAGCAGCATGCAGCTATTTAGGCTGTAGCTGTTTAGGCTGAAGGCTTAGGGAAAGGCAGGCTGATGACTGTTAGGCTGAAGACTAAAGGCAAAACTTGGCAGCTCCTAACAGTCTTCAGTCTAAATGCCTTCAGTCTATCTTTGATTCACTCACTCAAATTCATGGTATTTAGAAAGGTCATTGGCTTTTGGACAACAGCACGTGAAAATCTGTCCTTCCTGTTTTTTGGTGACCCTTATTTCATTTCTTTTAATTCCGGATACCACTTGCAGCCATTACCAGTGACAGCGTCCCTGATAAGTAAAGGAATCGCCAAAGGTCCAGACCCCGCATAAACAGTTCTACAGTCACCACCCCGCGAAGCCCTGCTTTTGATTATGTAATCCCTTAAGTGAAGCATCCTCCTTTTGCGCCAGCGATATTGATATTCGAACCCCGACATTCCTTCAAAATCCCGCCCCCCGGGGTAAAAAGCCTCCAGACCGGATGATCGGGTTAAAAGAGATCCAATGTCGGGAATTTCTGAACCGGGAATCCCCTGGTCTGTATTTTTCATATCCATCTAAATTTTGAGTTCCGGTAATATTTCAAAATCCCATGCAGTGCGATAATCAGGCTCCAGTTTAAATGATGAGATTAAGTAGGTTGTAATTGATTTATCTTCTGGAGTTTCCGGGCCTGGAACATCCTGGACCTTCGGTGCAACAACCTCAGCTTCGGACTTAAACCCGGCGTCAGCAAAGCGTTGGACAGGTGGGTCTGTGTGAGGCACTGCATGGACCGCTTCGCGGTCCATCACGTCATGAGAATCATTAAAAAACGTGGACAACGATATAATCAGAGGCGAATCGTTTGCGGGGGCTATAGGTTCGACTGCTGTGCGACCGGGAACCGCAACCAATATCAGGTGAACGAAGAACACATGGATGCCGACTGAAAAGAAAAGCGCGACCGCAAAATCACGCGATGGATGCTCTGCGGGCATCGGCTGACTGAAAGATAAAAATTGCAGCCATGTCTTCACGTCAGTACGCACGGCGGTCACGAAATGCTGTAACGAGTCTGTAGCCGTAGAAATAGTCATTTATCCTGTCATTTGGTATATTGGGACGCTCTTTAGTAATTTATTTGAAAATAAGTTATTAAACATAAAAAGAGCGTTATATATTAAAAGACAAAAAGTGTATATCCCTCAAGATAGTATGTCCTCTTTCTGAAAAAGTAGAATTGAAAGAAATGAAAAAATCAAGACATAAATAAAAGAATAAAAAGACAGTTTATACAAGGGCTCCCATATTGCAGGGAGTCCGTAGGTGATTTTACTCATCATTTCCATGCTCTCGTTTAAAAATTGATTCGGCGTAAAACTAATGAGCTCATCAAAGGGGAGCAGCAGATAAAAAGCAAAAAATAGAATCAGGCTTGATGCACTAGCCCATAAGGGGCTTTTAATGAGTGTTGAAAAAAAGAAGGCGATTGAACACCATGCAAAAACAGGAAAGATTGAAAAGAAGAACCCTGCTGTATAGTGCTTAAGTAATTGTGAAAAGGAATAGATTATGTATTCCTCCTCGGCTAATGATTCCAGTCCTGTTAAACCTCCTCCTGTTATCAGACTGACAACGAATAATAGAATTATAAGCATCAGAGCTACACTGAACAGATAAAGTAACTTGCCGGATATTAACCGGCTCCTCGGTACAGGGCGGATACAGATGAGGTCCAGGCTTCCCTGCGAATGTTCGGATGCTAATGCAGAGACTGACAGAATAATCATGATTAATGTCAATAGATTTGATCCTGTTGATGCTATAAATGCAGCAAGCTGGAAGCCACTTAAGGGAGTGCCTGTATAGACCGCAACCTTCAGACGTATCCATCCTAATCCCACAAGAAACAATGTAAATGCAAATACTAAAATAATAAAATAACGCTGATGAATGAGTTTATATAACTCGGTTTTAAGTACCATAATTGTTTTTTTCATGACTGTTTTACTTTGTTATCAGGATTTTCAGTTGGGTTTTCTCTACATCCTTCTCAACTGTCTGGTCACTGTAGTCGATAATGAGATCCATCTTATTATCGTCATTCAATGATACCGGAGTGATACCAGAACCATTTTGGGGAAGGGGAATTTTAAATTCCACATCAGGTTTTTGTTTGGTAAAAAGGCTCCCACTGCTGCCAAAGTAAATGTTCAGTTCTTTATTTGATCTGCATGTCAATATGTCGGTCTGCCCATCGCCATTGTAATCATTAAAATCATTTACCGGTACTGTGGCTCCACCGCTGTATGAAAACTCTATTGAAAGGTCGGTTTTAAAGTCAGGCGTTGAAGAATATTTGCCGGATGAATCGGAATTGTAGATGAGTACTTCAAAGGTAGCACGTCTCATAAGAAGCATCTTAACTATCTTTAATACCCCAAGCTTGACGCTGGGGACAATCAGATCAAAATTATTATCATTGTTAAGATCCTTTAATTCCGAGCCAAGCTGCATTCCCTCACACACGATAATCTGGTCAGGCGTTTTATCAAATATTGCTCCGGTGTTTGAGTCTGATTTTTTGCCAAGATAAATCTGTAACTGTGATGTCGGGTCTAACATACTTGCCTGTGTGTCCATCTTTTGGGCGATTATATCGAATAGGCCATCATTATTTATATCCGCTATTTTGTTAATTTTTAGTTGCTCCTTCTCATTTTTGACGCCTATCGAAATTTGGAGATTTTTTTTGTTTTCAATAATATTGATTATCTTGTGTTGTCCTGAATCATTTGAAAATCCGCCATTTTCACCCTGGAAAAATACAAAAAGTTTGTCTTCATCTAACGCTATGATGTCAGACCGGTTATCCTGGTTATAATCCTTAAATAAAAATGTCGCGGTTGTATATCTGACAGAAGCAAAATCACCTATTCTATTCGCCTGTCTTGAATCTGATAATTCTGCTGTCAAAGGCACTGTAATCTTGGAATTAAATTCATAGTTACCTGTTTCATTTTTATAAAATATGCCATAACTATCAAATAAAGGGATGAATAAATCATCAATTTGATCATCATTTATGTAACGCACAAAATTCCAACTGCTTATTGAGTCTTTATTCGGAACAACAAAAATAGAGCCAGTATCCAGCAGTTTATGGATGGACTGGTTGAATTTGCCATTTTCAAGCTGGTAGTAATATATGCCGTCCTTCAGGATGCAAACTATCTCTTTTTTAGAATCTTTACTGACATCTCCGATATCAAAAAGAATCACTCTGTTATCAAATTCCCAGGTTTGATCTGCATCTTTATGGAAGCCATCATCATGCTGATAAAAAATACTTATCAGGCGTTCTTTATCAACTCCCTCATGAATCAGGATAACATCTGGTTTCTGGTCATTATTTAAATCCTCGACAATATGAAACTTGAACTTGCCATCTACTTCCAGATCGTAAATATTAAAAAAATCCTGGTCTTCAATTGCCCATGCCAATACCGGAAATGCAAATAAAAAAACCCATGTCAGAGTTTGAATCTTCATTTTTCCACCTCTTTAGTAATCTGAAAAAAATAATCTTCAAGACCATCAGGATTTGTTTTTATCAGTTCGTCCATATGACCGCCCCCGATAATTTTACCATTATTGATTATGACAACTTTATTGCAGATGTTCTCAACTTCTTTTAAAAGATGACTGGATAAAAAAATGGTTTTATTCTCATAGACAGAAAGCTGTGTAATAAGCGTTCTGATTTCAAATATTCCGGCAGGGTCCAGGCCGTTGGTAGGTTCATCAAGAATTAATATCTCCGGATCGGAAAGTAATGCCTGTGCAATGCCGAGCCGTTGGAGCATTCCACTGGAATAGGTGGAAACCTTGTCTTTGGCTCGTTCAGTAAGACCAACAATCTTCAACACTTCTTCTATTCGCTGTGAAAAATCTGTAAGCTCTGAATATTCAGCCAGTATTTTTAGATTTTGAAATGCTGACAGGTATGGATAAAATCCTGGTGATTCCAGCATCACTCCTATTTTTTTTACAGCATTGTAAAAATCGTTTTGAATATCAAATCCACAGATTTTTACTGTTCCTGATGTGGGATGAATGAGCCCTGTAATCATCCTTATGGTTGTAGTTTTTCCTGCTCCATTCGGCCCTAGAAATCCATGAATTTGACCTCTTTCAACAACAAGGTCAAGGTTGTCGACAGCCGTAAATGATCTGTATTTTTTCGTCAGTTTCAGGCATTCAATTGCAGGTTCGTGTGTCATGACTTCTGCCATTTTATTTTATTAAGAATCTGAACCCTCAGGTAGCCTCAATGCTCTTCGTGTAATATGCCGGTAAGAGAATATCTGCCATACGATCAATAAGATAATTAAAGTTGACGATGATATGGGTAAATCATTGAGCTCAAAATACTCATCGAAACCTTCCTTTTGTGTAATAAGATTGTTGTGGTCAATTATATCAAATCCCATACCGATACTTACGCTGTTGCGCTTTTGCCCCGGTTCGACGTTATCAATAGATTTTTTTTCAAAATGAATATTAAAAAGAGAAATAATCAAAAGAAAAAGCAGAATGGTCATGGTAGATAGATATGTGGACTTCAGTGCCTTGCCCACAATCTGAACCTCGCGCTCGTCCCTTTCCTTGATCCCTGAAAGTTTTGATAACACATCATTTCTCAATCCTTTGGAAAAGAACATGGCGCAGGTTAAAAAAATTGTAACCAGGGTCCAGAAAAGTGCATATACTAGAGTTACACAATAAGGACCAGCCAAGATAGGCATCATAGTGCTTTCATATAATCCAATGATTAAAAAGCCTACTAACGCCAGAGGGAAAGTATAAAATACAATACCGATTACTATCTTTTTGAACAGATCCATTTTAATCCTCCACAAAAAAAATCTTTTGAATGTCCACTTCAAAAAACCGTGCAAGCCTGAAGGCCAGTTCCAGAGAAGGGTTGTATGCCCCCTTTTCCATAGCATTGATAGTCGCCCTTGTAACACCAACTGCATCTGCCAATGCCTGTTGTGTCATATTCCTTTCAGTCCTTAACGCATTGATATTATTTTTAATTAAAAACTGAGATCCGATGTTTACCATAGTAAATTTCCCCTTATATGAAAAAAGCTTAATCCATCCTGTGTAAAGTTGGCTTTACACAAATGTTTGACTGGTGTCAAGTTGATTTTACATTTTTTTATAAAAAAATCACTCTTGTCCAAAAACGGTTCGCACAGTCAGCAAGGCGAAGGCATGTTTGGGTTATGGTGCAAGGCGCAGGGCACAAGGCACAAGGAAAATACAATATTCTGTAAGGGCAGGCTCCCATGCCTGCCCATGGGAGATGCCAGATGGAATAACTTTCGGGCAACCAGCCGACTTCGTTCTTGCACATCAGAACTACATAATTTGATTTATCAAATTGCCTTGATAATGGAATAGACATTAAGCCTTAAAAGATCCATATAAGGCCAAAAAACAGGGTGGTTTTAAACATTTTCTAATTGATTACAAGGGATTAGCTTGGTCCGACCACATCTCAATCTCAAGTCAAGAGCATTTAATACTTCATTAAAAAAGGCATCACCAAGCCCCGGAAGTTCGTAATTATAATAATCTATAGCATCTTCCAGTTCATATTGAGCGACTTCCAGAAAATTTATCTTCATTAATATTTACCTGTATTTTTGAAGAACCTTTTCCAAAGATACAGCTTTCATTTTTCCCGCATTATATGCTTCAATCCTGTCCTCAGCTTCTTTGGCCCATAATTCGTCTATTTCCTTGTCTGACTTGTCAAGAGATGAAATCAATTGGTCAATAAGTTGAGCCTTTTGAAAAGGATTTAGCGTTAAAGCCTCTTTAAGTAGGTTTTCTGCAGTGTTCACCTTTAACTCCGAATATGGTTGTTATCTGAATTATTATTTATATTGCTTATACTATCAAAAGAAATAATCGGATACAAGCATATGATAAAAATGCAAAGAACCCAACTTGGGGCATCCCTTCATTATTAACAGATTCTAAAAATCACAAGTTAAAACAACTGGATTCCACCTTTATCATATCCTAACGGTCTTCTGTATCAGGCAGCAAGCCCGGCGCCGGATCGACCCTCTTTCCGGTCAAACCAGGACTGAAGTGCCCGAAATACAAGCGACGGACACCCTCTTCTTTTCCCTTAAAGGCTCCTCCGTTTTGTAAATATCCATCTCACGTTCCTTTCCTTTTCGCGTTTGGTCCGAAAAATTCAGCCACATCATATTTTCCGAGGTCGCGAACAATGGCCCCAATCATAATAAGACTTACTCCCGTTTCACCACCGGAGAAGCCAAAGCCACTGTAGAACATGTTTTTGTCATTCAATAAGCAGCACATTTCAGCGCCGTTGCAGGCTTCCTCACATTCGGTGTATATATAGACGCCGTCACGAAGCTTCACATATATGGACGGGGCACACCATTGCATTCCAAGGGTTTGATCCTCCATGAAGATTGTCCACGCCGAGGAGTGGGGCGTAGCGAACAGATGCATGGATGCCCCCTCATCGGAGTAAGTCGTGATGATCGAGCGTCCTGCCAGTTCATCGGTCAGTTCATGACGTATGTATTTCGGGGCTTCCACCCCTTCCATCTCGCATACACCAAAGAGGGCTCTGTAAGATGTCTCATTTCCATAATACTCGGTGCCCATCTTCGAGAGAATACAGGTGGTTAAACCGTTGTCCAGGTCTAATGCGATTTTTCTGCTGGCACGGGGCCTGCTTCCGCTATGAATATGACCGAGAAAAACCAGGTTATCATCGACTTCAAAGCCCCGGTAGGTCTCTTTTTGCCACCGGGTTTTACCTTCTTCTTTCCACTGCAGGTTATGAATGTCAAGGATCCTGTAATTCCAGACCGGACCATCGTGATCATAACGAAGAGTAAACTCTTTGCCCACCAGCAGATCACTGAACGGAAGGATGTTGTCCCCCATTTGACCGGACTTCGCCATAGGAGTATCCGGAACGTCGGTAAAAGAAAGGGTGCTTTTTTCGGCGGCCTGATGGACTTCTTCCTCTGTCATATTCTTAAAGGACCTCGCAGGACGATAGACGTTTCTCTGACCTTTAGGCGGGTCAGCCGGCGGCTGCTCTGAATCGGCGGCAGGAGCCATCGTACCAAGGTCAATGATCTCGCCGTGTTCATCCCAGGGTTGCAAGGGGGTCAGATAACCGAGGGTCTTTCCCGTTCCTCTGAACATGTAATACTCCAGCTCATCCTTTTCGTTAAAACCAAGCCGCATGCCCACCTGGGTTTCTGTGAATTGATCCACTGCATACATGGTCATGATGCCGGAAAACTCACACTCCGTCCGGTCATAGATGAACATCCTGTCATTAACCAGTATGTAATCCGTTGGACTGCAATAGCCGAGATTGTCCGCGTGCCGGGTCAGTTCAACAAAATTTGTTGACATGACGGAAGCATAGAATTCAAGCGTTTCGATGCCGTTATCCTGTTTCCAGTACATGCCTTTGCCTTGAAGCCTGTTTGTCAAATGGTGAAGCTTTTCCGGCGGTTTCTGACCTGAAATCTCAATATAGCCGTAGTAAATCTGACGTTGTACTTCCCTGTCATCTATTACTGTATCAACGCCAAACATGGCATTTTCCTTTATCCCGCTGGATAACCATACTTCGATGACTGTGACAAGATTTGTGTTGAGATCAATAAAGACGTTGTAGCCCTTCTGTTCTTCAGGAATCATGTGAGAGAATAAAACCATCTGTTTCAGGGTGAGTGCGCCACAGCCGGATTTTATGGAATCTCCTTCATTTTCGGTTAAGGTGAGTTCATTTTTATTCTTATGGAATTCATAATTCAAAACAGGACCATCCTTTGTTACGATTTTGAATGATTTTCCACGAAGAACATCAGATAACTCAGACGCGCACTCAGGACCGGCAACAGTCCGGGCAAGCTTTTCCCCAATCTGTGCTTTTTTCAGTTTTGTGTATTTAAATCGATGCATCGGTATATCCATTGGTTTACCTCCTCTAATAGACCTTATTTCTATTAAAGGGTGTTAAAAAGTATTTTTCTTATCCCGCTTTCACCCTCCGAAAACCGGT
>CAZJOB010000091.1:0-10890 GCA_964547435.1 uncultured Desulfatiglans sp.
CAGCTTGAGGCCATTGATATGATAATCCTGTCGGCCTCGGGATCTCCCACGTAATCAAACAGGTTGTATCTGCGGCCTGTCAGATCTGAAACCTTTTTCATCTCTTCCTGAACAATATCAGGTATTACGCGGTAAAAAGGATTGGAAGCCTCCCTGTTCTGAAAGAATATGTCGGGATTCTGAGCCGTACCGCGCAACTGGGGATATTCAGGATTCATGCAGCGGCTTCTGAAGTCTTCGATGGCATCGTAATCTACCAGTTTGGCCATATCATCATAATCGATTGCCTCTATTTTCTGTATCTCCATAGATGTTCTGAAACCGTCGAAAAAATGGATAAAAGGAAGGCTTGTCCGAATGCTTGCCAGATGCGCAACAAGGGCGAGATCCATGACCTCCTGAACAGACGCTGAGGCTAGCAGTGAGAAACCGGTCTGCCTGACCGCGTTGATGTCCGAATGATCCCCGAAGATGGACAGCGCGTGGGTGGAGATAGCCCTGGCCGAAACATGAAATACCGTCGGCATTATCTCGCCCGATATCTTGTACATGTTGGGGATCATTAACAGAAGTCCCTGGGATGCTGTAAAGGTAGTCGCCAGGCTTCCCGCGGACAGGGCCCCGTGAACCGCCGCGGCCGCACCGGCCTCAGATTGCATTTCCACCACGTTGAGCACCTGTCCGAATATATTTTTTCTTTCATAGGCGGCCCATTCATCGCAATATTCACCCATTGTGCTCGATGGTGTAATGGGGTAGATGGCCGCCACATCACTCATAGCATAGGCAACATAAGCCGCTGCTTCATTTCCTTCAATCGTCATTATCTTTTTACTCATCTATATCTCCTTTTACTTTATTATTTTAAGAAATCTATTCCAGTGTGGCCAGGACCAGTAAATTATCAATGCCTTGCCCTTTACCTTGTTTAACCGGACAAAGCCCCAGTACCTGCTGTCCTCACTGTTTTCGCGGTTATCTCCCATTACGAAAAGACTGTCCTCGGGCACTGTCACAGGTCCGAAGTCTTCATGTTTGGATTTCCGGTCAAGTATGTGGTGTAAAATATTGTCAAGGGTCTCTTCATACAGATCGGTCCGGGTATTCTTGTCACTGTATTTTCCAAGATATCTTGTTTCAACCCTTTTATTATTCAAAAAAAGTACATCATTTTTTATCTCTATCACGTCGCCTTCTATGCCGATCACTCTCTTGATATAATCCTTGCTTTCATCTCCGGGGAATTTGAATACTACTATATCGCCCCTCGCAGGTTTTTTAAACTGTATGATAAAACGATCAAAATAAGGTATTTTAATACCATATATGAATTTATTTACGAGCAGATGATCTCCAACAAGGAGAGTCGATTTCATTGATCCTGAAGGTATCTTAAACGCCTGTATAATGAAAGTCCTTATAAACAGGGCAAGTAATATAGCGATGGCAAATGCCTCTGCGTATTCTCTGACGACGCTTTTTTTCTTTATTGTATCTGTGCTCTTTTTTTCCAACAGTTACCCCCTGAAGGATTATATAGAATTAATCCTGAAAAATAAAAATCATTTTTTTTATATAAATATCCGATAAGTGTAAAGGTAAAACTTAACTGATTCAGAAAATAGATGATTTCATGCTGCTTCTGTATTAAAATTTGACCTTCATACAGGATTTTGCCGTTTCCGGATGGATGCGTGTTTATTATTTATGTATATTTTTTGAATTTTTCTGTGTCTGCATGTTGTTTGTTCAGTACTTTAATTATGGAAATATATACAATATGTAGCGCTATTTTATATTATTATGCACTACATATATAGTAATTATATTAAATTATGTTAATTTATAAAAAAATGCTTGACAAATTATACAATATATATATGATATTTCCCCAATGAGATTTTTACATTGTGGTTAACAGAGTAAATCGGAGGTGAAATTGGGTCGAAATATCGTAAAAAAGATCCGAGAAGAACTCTTAATGAGTAAGGCAGAATTGGCAAGAAAGGCCGGTGTTTCCTCCTTGACTATTGACAGAATTGAAAAAGGCAAGAGTTGCAGGATGGAAACCAAGAGGAAGATAATTCTTGCGTTAGGGTTCAATCTCGCTGAAAAAAGTAAAGTATTTCTTGACGGCTGAAATGAGGAATAAACATGCCTGTGCCTAAAAAGAATCAATTGGTGGGCTTGGATATCGGCTCCCATTCCATCAAACTTGTTGAGATTGATGACAGCAAAAAGGGGCTGATTCTGAAAAATTTCGGAGTCATTGGACTTCCTAAAGATGCAATAATTGAAGGCGCCATCAAGGAAATGGAAGTCGTTGCCAACGCAATTAAAAGCCTTTACAGCAATCTGGATGTAAAAAACAAAAATGTGGCGACATCGATATCCGGTTTCTCTGTTATTGTGAAAAAGATCAGCATCTCAAAGAGAGAAGAATCGGCGCTCGACTCTACTATTCATGAAGAGGCTGAACAGTATATTCCCTTTGACATAAGCGACGTCAATCTTGACTATGAAATTCTGACCGGCACTGAAAAGGAAGGGAATGGCGAAGAGGAAGAACAAAAAAAATCTTCCGATCTTATGGATGTAATGCTTGTTGCCGCCAAGAAAGATGTCATTGAAGATTATGAAAGCCTGATTCAGCTCGCGGGACTTAATCCTGTTGTGATGGATGTCGACGCCTTTGCGCTTCAGAACGCTTTTGAAATGAGCTTAGGCAAAACATCCGGCTGTTATGCCATAATAAACGTTGGCGCTGAAGAACTGGGGATCAACGCGATAAAGGATGGAATATCCATGTTTACCCGGGATTCTTCCTATGGAGGCTTTCAGATTACCGATGCCATAATGTCAAAATTTAACGTTTCATATGAAGAAGCCGAAAAGATCAAGCTTGGAGGGAAAAAACCAGATAAAGAGCATGGCGCCCTGGAAGAAATTTTTACCACAATGGTATCCGGGTGGGTTCAGGAAACCAAGCGCGCTCTCGATTTTCTTTCAAGCACCTATCCTGATGAAACAATAGAAAAGATATTTTTAAGCGGTGGCGCTTATCGAATTCCGGGTTTTTTAAAATATCTGGAATTAGAAACGGGTATTCCGGTTGAGGAACTGAACCCGTTCTCCAACCTTCAAATTAATGAAAAAATCTTTGACCCCAGATACTTGAGCTATATGGCTCCCCAGGCTGGAGTAGCTGTTGGCTTGGCTCTAAGGAGTGTTGGTGACAAATGATAAAAATTAATTTATTGCCCTTCAGGGCCGCGCGTAAAAGAGAAAACATCAAAAGGCAGATTTCAATTTATGTCCTGGCTGTGATACTGACTGTAACAGTAATCGGTTATCTGTTTTACAATTCGAGCAAAGATCTGTCATCGCTGCAGAACAAGGAAAGTCAGCTTAAAAAAGAACTTGATTCCTACCAGAAAGAATTGGATGAAATCAAGGATCTGGAGAAGAAAATTCAGCAGGTAAGAACAAAACTCGATGTTATAGATACGCTTAAGAAGGGTAAGACAGGGCCAGTCCTTCTGCTGGCAGATATAGCGGCAGCGGTCCCCAGAGATAAATTATGGCTTACATCTCTCAGCGAAAAGGGCGGGACATTAACTATGGCAGGGACTGCGATGGATAACGAGACAGTAGCCCTGTTCATGAAAAACCTTGAAGAGACAGAGCAGATAACTGCTCCGCCGGAATTGGTGAGCTCAACAAGAAGGACTATCAGTGAATATAATCTAACAGTTTCTGACTTTGACCTGAGATGCCAGATATATGCTTCAACGGTAAAAGAAGAAAAAAAACAGGCGCCGAAAAAGAAACGATAATAAATAATATTCCGGGTTGATTTCATATGGAAGACAAGAAATTATTTCAAAAAGTTGAAAACATAAAGATGCCCATCCGGATAGGAATACTCGCCGGTACAATAGTAATTCTGTTGGGCGCGTTTATGTATTTTGTATATCTGCCCAATATGAAAAAGATTGATCAGACTACAAAAAACGTTCACGAGCTGGAAGGAAAATTGAACAGGGCTATAGTCCAGAGAAAACAATTACCCGAAAAAAGGGCTGAGAAAGAACAGGTAGATGCCCAGTTCAGCGAGGCATTAAAGCTCCTGCCGAATGAGAAGGAGATACCGGAACTCCTTACCCAGATATCAGCCCTGGGCGCTGATTCTGAACTTGACCTGCGTTTCTTCAGGCCTCAAGGCGACAGGAAAAAGGAATTTTACAAAGAGATACCCATTTCCCTTGAACTGAAGGGCGCCTATCATAATGTTGCGATCTTTTTTGAAAAAGTGGGGCGCATGGATCGTATAATGAATATTCAGAATGTAAATATGAAACCGGTGAGCCCGAGATCGACCGAACTTAATGTAACATGTGAAGCAATAACATATACCTTCCTAGAGGATTAAAATATGCTGAAGTTTAAATTATATAGAACCAGCCTTTTTTTAATGCCTGCTCTTCTGTTATTTATATCAGGCGGTTTCGCCGCATCGCAGGAGGAGACAAAGGGGGGGGTAGATATTCCCGGAAGCAATAAAGTCGAACCAGAAAAGGCTGCAAGAGAATATTTATATGATCCTACCGGTAAAACAGATCCTTTCAGATCTTTTATCACAGAAAGGGAAGAAAAGGCGGAAAAGGATAAGGAAAAACCCAGGACCTATCTTGAAACCCTTGAGCTATCACAGTTGAGCCTGACTGCGATTGTGATAAGCAATAAGGGAAAATGGGCCATGGTAAAGGATTCCAAGGATATGGGGCATGTGATAAAGGAAGGCACTCCGATCGGGACAAACGGAGGAGTTGTCCACCAGATTAAAGAAGGAGAAGTTGTTATCAGAGAAGAATATAAAGATTTCAGGGGTAATCTTCAGTACAGGGATATTTCGAAGAAATCGCCAACTGAATGATAATTATTATTTATAAGAAGGATTAGGATATCAGTAAATTTAGTTGTAATACTCATTTTCCGAATCAATATTTAAGGAGATATTCTATGAGTGCAAAAGGCAGAATCAAAGCAGGGAGATTATCCTCTTTTTTGATATATTCATTTTCGGCCATCTGGCTTTTCAGCGGTTGCGCTACAAAATCATCGCTTAATACGACGGCTTCGGGTTCTCTCAATGATAGCCAGGCGCCTGTAAATGAAAAGGTATCAATGAATGATATTCAGACCGATACTGATATGAAACTTATTCCGGTATCAGACAGGATTGCCGGCGATAAACCGGAAACCGCAACGAACAGGGAAGATAAATATATTGCTTCGGAACCGAGAATAATTCTGGAGCCCGGTATATCCGGCCAGGATCAGATCATTGGAATAGACTTTACCATGCTGGAACAGGGCAGGTCCAGACTGACTGTGACAACCGGCAAGGAAGTTAAATATGATCTGGACAGGAAAGGCAAAAATGAGCTCACTCTGAATCTGTACGATATTTCAATTCCTCCTCTGCTTCTTCGGGAGATCGACACAACACATTTTCAATCGGCGCTAAGCATGGTTAAACCGGTTTATTCTGATGAGAAAAACAAGGTTACCCTCGGATTAACACTTCGGGAGATGGTGCCTTTCCATATAAAGCAGAGTGACAAGACCCTTACAGTGGATTTCGGACCTACTGCTGTAAAGGTTCCTGATATGAAAATAGTTCCTCTAAACCTTGTTGAGGCGGAAACCAGAAATCTTGCAGCCGGCCAGGCAGCGAGTGAAAGGCACAGCGCCTCTCAGGTTTCAGATGCGGGAAAGCCCGCGCAATACACGGGCGAACGCATGTCTCTGGATTTTATAGACACGGATGTAACTCATCTTTTTCGCCTCATGAATGAGGTTAGCGAAGAAAATATTATATGGGACCCGGCGATAAAAGGCCAGAAGGTCTCCATGATATTAAAGGACGTGCCCTGGGATGAGGCCCTGGAACTTATTTTAAAGAACAATGACCTGGCAAAAAGGTATGTAGGCAGGAATATCATCTGGATCACGACAAAACAGAAGATGATGCAGATACTGGCTGAAGAAGAGGCAGAGGCCAGGAAGATGGAGCAGCAGCTTGAGGCCGAAAGGCAGAGACTTCAGGAACAGAAGGTAAAGGCCGAGGAGGACGCTCCACTGATCACGGAATACCTGCCCGTGGATTTTGCCAAGGCGGATGAGATTCAGAAGCATATTGTCTTAAGCGATCGCGGAAAGATGAGTATAGATACGCGAACAAATACTATTATAGTTACCGATGTTGCCGCGGGTATCGAAAAGGCAAAAAACACGATAAGGCAGTTTGACGCGCCAGTAAAACAGATAATGATTGAAGCGAGAATAGTCGATGCATCGGAAAATTTCAGTCGTGATTTGGGTATAAAGTGGAATTCTGCTACCAGTTTTATCTCAAACAATGAAGGGAATTTAAATTCACTCCAGGATGGAGCAAGTTTTTCAAATAACGGTGAGGAGGGAATAGGCGGTTCCTTTTCAACCAACGCTCCTGAAGGGTGGGCAAAAAATATAGGAATGAGTTACGGCTTTCTTTCATCCAACGGTTTGAGTGCCCTTACTCTGGATGCATCACTTGCTTTGGCGGAATCAACAGGAACAGCAAAAACTTTGTCTGCACCGAAGGTAATAGCGCAGGAAGGTACAAGTTCAAGAATAGTAAGCGGTGAAAAGATATATACAACTCCCACAGAAAATGTCTCACAGGAAGAAAGAGACGCCGCTTTAACCCTTAATGTGACACCAACATCGATAAGTTATAATGATTATATTACCCTGGAAATAACAGTAACTGATAATAAAAATGTCAATCCTACACTGGATACAACCAAGGAAATTCAAACCACTTTGATGGTAAAAAGTGGAGAAACTATTGTGATTGGTGGAATCATAAAGGAAAACGAGGGCGATATTGTAAGCGGCGTTCCTGTTTTGAAAGATATTCCTGGTCTAGGTTGGCTGTTTAAGGCAAAAAACAAAACATTAACAAAATCAGAGATGCTGATATTTTTGACTCCAACAGTGCTTCCATCACCTGTAAAATCTTTTAAATAGTGGAACTGTTTCAGGTAAGAGGGAATACCTTCAATTTAAAGTGGAAAACTGCAGGGGAGGATATTTTGTGTCATTAAGGGTAGTAAATTTTTTGGCCTTAATAGTATCATTGTTACTCGTTATTTCCTGTGTCAGTTCCAAGACTTCAAAAAAGGAAACGTCACGTGCAAATTTTGAACTGGGCCGCTCGTTGATTCTTGATGAGAAGCCCAGAGAAGGTCTGGAATACCTTCGGAAGGCAGCGAAAAATGAGCCTTCAAATCCGGAAATTCACAATCAACTGGCGATTGCTTATCAGAAAATAGGAGAATATGATCTCTCAATTGAATATTTTCAGAGAGCTCTAAAGCTGAACCCAAAATATTCCGAGGCGATCAATAACATGGGTATAGTGTACACTCAGCTCGGGAAATGGGAAAAAGCACTGGAATGCTTTGAAAAGGCTGCGGAGGATATCCTGTATAAAACTCCTCATTTTGCTTATCACAATATCGGTTCTGTGTATTTTCATAAAAAAGAGTTTGCAAAGGCTATTGAAAATTATCAGAAGGCATTGAAACTGGAACCAGCTTATGAAAGTGTATACTATGATCTGGCCTCAGCTTATATTGCATTAAATCGATATGATGACGCCGTTGAAGTATATAGGCAGGTCGGGACTTTAGATCAACAGTCAAGAAAAGCTGATCTTAATTTGGCAAAGCTATATATAAAGCTTGCTCGCACGCAGGATGCAAAAAAAATATTGAAACTTATTATTGAATCAGATCCAAGAAGCCAGGTCGCAAAAGAGGCTAATCAGTTGCTTAAAAGTATAGAACTTTCTCAGGCTGATAATAATGTTGGGCAGTAATGTGCCGTTATGGTTTCGGTAATAAAAATTAGAAGGAGAAAATTATCATGGGTTTAGAAAAGAAGAAATTTATGAATTTATTGCGCCAATTCTGCTCTGTTTTTGTAGTCGCCTTTGCATTTTTGACTATCATAGGGTGTGGAGGGAATGATAGTGGTGGGACCGGACCAGATGACGAAAGTCCAGCACCCCGAACTGTTAGTGGAATCTCCCTTGCAGCATCCCCTGCAACCCTGGATGCGGATGGCGTCAGCACGAGCACAATCACTGCAACCGTGACTATGTCTGATGGTTCTATCTCCAGTGGTAATACAATATCTTTTTCATTGAATGGTTCCGGCGCCCTTTCAGCATCTTCCGCTACCACTGCCAATCGTATAGCCACAGTAACCTATACGGCAGGTACAACAACGGGTACAAATAATATTACCGCTACTGCTGGCAGTGTAAGCGCAAATACCACAATTGAATTGAGAGATGTACCAAACTCGATAAATCTGGCTTCTGTAATAAAAACAGGTGCTGTTGCTAACGGGTCGGCATCCTATACTGTTATTGCTCAGGTGTTAGGTGCTTCCAACCAACCATTGAGTGATCAAACAGTGACTTTCTCTGTTTCAGATAATATAGGTATGGTCATATTAAATCCGCCTTCATCTACAACAGATTCTGGCGGTACTGTAACATGCACGGTAACCGATATCAGCAGTCTGGATGATAATGTCAGTATCAGTGCTTCAGTAGGGAGTTTTACCTCAGCAGAGTCATTGATCTTATCATTCACAGGTAATGAAACAGGCTCCGGAACAGGTCCTGTGCCAAATTCGATAAGTTTGGCTTCTATTACAACAACAGGTGCTGTAGCTAATGGTACGGATTCTTATTCAGTTATCGCTCAGGTATTGGATGCTTCCAGTCGACCTTTGAGTGATAAAACAGTGATTTTCTCTGTTTCAGATAATATAGGCATGGTCCTATTAAATCCGTCTTCATCTACAACAGGTTCTGACGGCACTGTAACATGCAAGGTAACGGAGATAAGCAGCCTGGATGATAATGTTAGTATAAGCGCTTCAGCCGGTGATATTTCCTCCACAGGATCATTGACCTTATCATTCACAGGTAATGAAACAGGCTCCGGAACGGGCCCCTCAGGATCAGGTAGTCAACTTGGTATTGTCGCAGACTCCAGCGTGCTGGCGGATGGAGTTAGTGAAGCTATAATAACTGTTGTTCTGCAGGATGGAGAAGGATCGGTGATTCCGGACAAATCAATCATCATGGCAACGACTGGCTCTGCCGTAATTAGTTCTGCAAATCCTACCAATACGGATTCTTCAGGGGTGGCAATTTTTACAGTTACCAACACTGTGGCGGAAACAGTTACCCTGACTGTAAGCGAAGCTAGTGCTTCCAATGTATCGGTCAATCAGACCTTTGTTCCATCAATAATGTCCATAACAGCGACAGGTATTTTACCCGGAACATCAGTTAAAGCGGGATCTACTATACAGGTTACATTTACTGTGTTGAACGGACTGGGCTCTCCTGTAAATAATCAAGCAGTCACATTTGAGGCGATTAGCCTCAGCGGAACAGGGGCGCCTACCGCATATCCAGCAAAATCAATAACAAATCCATCCGGGCAGGTAACCGTGACTATCAGCGATGAGATTGCTGAGCAGGTGACAGTGAGGGCTTCGGCACTGGATGTTACAGGCGCCCAGGTGCTTGAATTTACAGAGCTTCCGCCCGTCAATATTATCAAATACAGCACAGATCCTGATCCGGCAGTCATCAGTATTTCAGGCGTAGGTTCACGAGAATCAGCTTCCCTTACATTCCAGCTAGTGGATTCTAATAATAATCCTGTGCAGGGCAGTCATGTCGTTGATTTCAGTATTCTGGCAGGCGGCCTTAATGGCGGTGAGTATCTTACAAAGACTCAGGAGTCAACAGTAAATGCCCTGGTAAGTACGGTACTAAATTCAGGTACAAAGGCAGGTACACTTCAGGTACGTGCATCTTTTGTGCCTGATCCCGACAATAATCCAGGAGTCTATAAAAATGTCGATGTTTCAGTAACAGTTACAGGTGGTCTGCCAAATGGAAATGCCTTCGGATTGTCCGCTTCACCATTAAACACACAAGGCCTTAAAACCTATGGCCTTACGCAGGAAATAAGAGTCGAGGCAGCGGATTTTTTCAGTAATCCTGTAGTACCAGGAACACAGGTGCAATTTCAGACTGACTATGCTAAAGTGACAGGAACCAGTGCCTTTGTAGAGAGTGGTGATGTCTCAGCTACGACTGTTGAAGTAACAACAGGACTGCCTGAACCAAAAGATGGCTTTGTTACAGTGGCGGCGCAGACCATTGGTGGGATTCACTCAAAGGTTTTATCACTTGAGGTAAACCCGGATAATGAAGATATCATTTATGCCGGGACTGATGGCGGAGGAATTTTCAAGACTGTAAATGCCGGAAACAGTTGGTCCCATGTGGGCATACCATTAAAAACAACAGGAACATCAAAATTTGCCAACCTGACGGGAGGCATTGTCAGGGACCTGGTTATTGATACAAACAATACAAATGTAATATACGCAGCAACCGATAAGGGCGCGTTTGTAAGTACTAATGCAGGTGAGAACTGGCGCATGCTTACGGGCTTGAACAGAATTAAAGGTGATATATTAGGTGCGGCAGCAGGGACAGCTTGTGACGCCACAGGAAAAGGTGAGACATTTAACTTTTCGTTTGAACATAACGGTATCCGTTCCAGAACGAAGATATATGTTGATGGTGTTGAAACAAAATCCTATGTTTTTCTCGCTGATTATAGCGGTATTCAACTTTTTGGCGCACCAGGAGCATTCATGACCGCAGGCGTTGAAATATCAGCGGACTACGACACAATGTCTTCAATGTCCGGTAATCCTGTTTATGCGATTGCTGTA
>CAZJOB010000092.1:0-4306 GCA_964547435.1 uncultured Desulfatiglans sp.
CATGAAAAAAGGTCCCTGTCTCTGCCGCTATTTCAGCCAGTGATTCAAGGTCATCCACGTTTCCAGTTTCAGTGGTCCCGGCTATTCCGATTATGGCGATTATTCTGCTTTTCTCATTGTCATGGCCTTTCCTGATCATCCTTATTCTGCGCTCAAGCTTCCTGATATCAATCCGGTTATAGCCGTCAACAGGAATATTTATCACATTGGACTCGCCTATTCCCAGCAGGTTGGCGGCCTTTTTTATTGAGTAGTGCCCCCTTGTGGAAACGAGGATTACGCTTCTGGTGTATCCATAGTGCCCAAGCGCCTTATAACTTCCTGCCACGCGGAGACCCGGAAAATCCCCGTCAGGAGGAAAGGCCTTCTCTCTTGCCACCATCAGGGCCGTCATATTGGAAAGGGTGCCGTCGGAGGTCACATTTCCAAGGGCTACTTTGGGATTATGTATATTGGTTTCATAAAAACCCTTTTTCCTGTTAAAAATAAGATTATGAAGCCATGCTACCAGTTCCCTCTCAACAAAACTGGATGCCTTTGCCGTTTCTATCTTTACCTGATTCTGATTAAGGGCCGCGATAATCATCTCCAGAAGCACCATAAAATAGGGAATGGCGCTGGTCATATGGCCGATATAGAAAGGGTTTCCCACCTTTACCGAATGGTTGATGACCTTGGACTTGATTTCGCTCAGGACATCCTTGATAAGCATGGGACTGTCCGGAATAGAGGTCTGGCTGAAGATCCCGCTGAGTTGAGGCAGAGTAATACTGCTGTGAATCCCTCCCTTTTCCTGAAAAAAATCATGAATCAGTTTAAGGAGCTCATGCCCGAATTCAACAAACTTGTCCGGTGAATCAGGCATAATGAACAGCTTTTTCAGATATTCAAGGTTTGTAATAATTTTCTTATGGGACTGGTCCATTTGTTTTTTAATACTCGTCATCCAAAAGGTTACTCCTGGTAAAGATCCTTGAGTTCCTGAATAATATATCTTAATCTGTCCATATCATCTTCACCAAGGTCCGCGGCCTTTTCCTTAACACGCTTTTTAAGGCTGTTCAACTCTTTCTCAAGATCGATAATATTATTCAGTACCGGCGCCAACAGATCCTTTGTCTCATCTTCTGCCTCTGGAGCCTCGCTTTCCATCTCACGCGGTTTCAGAATAAGCCTTTCCCTGTAATCCGGCACATGAACGGCCAGCCCGAGTTCTTCCTTTATTTTGTCCGCGAACACCTGGCTGGATGTCGGTTCACCATGAATAACAAAAACTCTGGGATTTGATTCCCTGAAATTTCTCACCCATTCAAGCAGATCCTTCTGATCGGCATGCGCTGAAAAACCGCCAATCGTATAGACCTTTGCCCTGACATCGATATTTTCCCTGAATATTTTGACTGATTTGGCGCCGTCAACAATTTTTCTTCCAGTGGTTCCCATTGCCTGAAACCCTACTATAACCAGACTGGCCCCGGGTCTCCATAGGTTGTGTTTGAGATGGTGTTTGATCCTGCCCGCAGTACACATGCCGTTTGCCGCTATTACAATTGCAGGACCGGAGCCTTCATTTATAGCTATTGAATCCTTGGTGGCCAGAGTGAATCGCAGGTTGGGCATATTAAAGGGATCAAAACCCTCTTTTACTATTGCCATTGCCTCTTCATCATAATATTTCTTGTTATTACGAAATATCTGGGTTGCCTTGATAGCAAGCGGACTGTCCAGATAGATAGGAATGTCAGGCAGATCTCCTTCCCGTTGAAATTCGCCCAGAATATAAAGCAGTTCCTGGGTTCTTTCAACCGCAAAGGCCGGTATTATTACCTTTTCTCCATTGGACGTCGCATGCCGGATAGCCTCAAGCAATTCTGCCTTGCTGTCTTCAAAGGAGCGATGAAACCGGTTGCCGTATGTGGATTCAATAAAAAGATAATCAGCCGCGAATATCTCATATGGATCTTTGACGATTAATTGATTCTGTTTCCCGATATCCCCGGAAAATACTATCTTGACCTCGCCTCCATTCACTTCAATCCATAATTCCAGGATGGATGAACCGAGTATATGTCCTGCGTTTCTAAGTCTCGCCCTGATTCCATCTTCAACATCAATTATACTGTCTCTTTCAACAGGAGAAAAGTGCTTGAGGCTCTGTTCCGCGTCGATTGTATTATACAGGGGTTCTATCGCGGGTCTTGATTGTCTCCTATTTTTTCGTGTCTGCCATTCGGCGTCCATCTCCTGTATGTGGGCTGAATCGAGAAGCATTATTTCACAGAGTTCTGCTGTGGGGGGCGAGGTTATTATTTTACCCCGGAAACCATCCTTTACCAGTTTTGGTATCCTTCCACTGTGATCGATATGGGCGTGCGTCAGGAACATGGTGCCTATTTCAGCCGGATTAAACGGCCAGTCGTCACGATTGCGCCTTTCCATCTGCGCTCCGCCCTGAAACAGGCCGCAGTCAACAAGCACCTTTTTACCTTGAGAACTCTCTACCAGAAAGCAGGAACCCGTAACCCCTCCTGCGCCGCCAAGACATGAAACTTTAATCATAGCATTCACCTTTCGTTTATTTATTTCAGTATTCAAAGGGCTGTTTTTTGAACACTATACCCTAAATGACCGGATATTTAAATTGAATATTAAGATAATTATGAATAATCAGGCTGTTTCCCTTAATACTCTTTACGTATTGTCTTGTAACCGGGACCTTTCCGCCTCCCCCGGGCAGATCTATTACATATTTCGGCACAGCCAGTCCCGAGATATTTCCCTGCATCTTTGCCATTATTTCAATACCTTTTTGAACAGGGGTCCAGAAATGTGAGGTCCCTGCGGCAAGATCCGCCTGAAACAGATAGTAAGGTTTGACCCTTATGGCCAGCAGTTTTTTCATCAGGTCGCTCATTACCCCGGCATCGTCATTCACGCCCTTTAGAAGGACAGTCTGGCAGCCGACAGGGATGCCGCCATCCGCCAGCATGGAACATGCCATAGCCGCCTGATTCGTTATCTCTGACGAATGATTAAAGTGCGTATTGATGTAAAGCGGATGAAAACCCTTAAGCATTTGAACAAGTTCAGACGTAATGCGGCATGGAAGCGTGCAGGGCGTTCTGGTTCCGATTCGTATGATCTCGACATGTTCAATTGCCCTCAGCTCCGAAAGTATGCTGTATAAATCCCTATCTTTTAAAAGCAATGGATCGCCGCCGGACAGCAGCACATCCCTGATATTTTTTGTTGCCCTGATGTATTTAAGCCCTTCCCTGATTGTTTCAGGGGTTACTACCGAGGGCCGGCCGACCTTTCTTTTTCTGTTGCAGAACCTGCAATACATGGCACATTGATTCGAAACAAGAAAAAGCACCCTGTCCGGATATTTGTGGGTAAGGCCCGGCACAGGAGATAGAGATTCCTCATTCAGGGGATCAACAAATCCCTTTGTTTCGGTAATCTCACGCCTGTCCGGAACCGCCTGTCTGTAAACCGGGCTGCCGCACTCTTTTATCAGCGTCAGGTAATAGGGATTTATGCGCATCGGATATCTTTCAACCACAGCATTCAGATCCGGATCATCCACACCAAGAAACGAGCGCAGGCCGTCGATATTAAAGACACTTTCAGAAAGAAGTTGCTCCCATGGCTCTATGGAAACCTTTTTTAAAATGCCCAAGGAGTTACTCCTGTTTCTTATTCATGACAATGGACAGCACATTCTTTCCCTCTATCCGCTGATACTCGACATCATCGGCCATTTTACGAAGCAGGTGAATCCCCAGTCCCTTCGTGTCAAAATTCTCCAGAGAATCTCCGAAAGCCGGGGCAGGCGCCAGCAGCGGATTGAATGCCTCACCCTGGTCTGAAATATCAAGTCTGAAGGTATCGGCGTCTTCTTCGACCTGAATCTCCAGTCTGGTTGGATTCTCATACGCGTAGGTAAGGCTATTGATGGCAGACTCTTCCAGGTAGGCATAATTGCATATATTCGTGACAGCCTCTTCCACGGCCAGTTTCAGGCGAAAAACTATCTGAGGGTTTAGATTAGCTCTTTCCGCGCTAAGGGTAACAAAATCGATGATATGTCTGAATTCATCGAGCCTTGCCGGAAAGGTGCGAACCTTTGTTTCTTCAGTAGGCCCCTCAATGGTCAAGGCCGTTTGATCCTGAAGTCTCCTGATATTGCGCAGGTCCAGACGAATAAGAAAAGACACAACCAGGGCTATTAAAAACAAGGCCAGGAAAACAGACATGGAACCGCTATAGTTGCCCGTAGTCTCCCGGACCCAGGCCGCAAAAA
>CAZJOB010000092.1:4330-10887 GCA_964547435.1 uncultured Desulfatiglans sp.
GTCGCAAGCTGTTTATTCCCAAAGACATCTCCTATAAAGGCTGGAATACATGAGAACCCGCCTCCGTAGCAGGTCATGGCCAGAAAAATGAGCCCCTGAAAGATCCAGGGGTTGGCAGTTCTGGGAAGAAAAAGAAAGGCGATGATCTGAATAGCAAAAAAGGCGGAGTATGTATTTGCCCTTCCGATATAATCGGAAAGCGTAGCCCATGCAATTCGGCCGGCGCCATTGAACAGCCCGATAAGTCCTACCATGGCCGCAGCCTGGTAGGCCGTCAAGCCGGCTATTTCCTGGCTCATGGGCGAGGCCGCCGATATTACAGCAATACCGCAGGTCACATTGATAAACAGCATGATCCACAGCCAGTAGAATCGCAGGGTCTTAACAGCGTCTCGGGCCTCCAGTTGCCATGTATCATTTTTGATCTTCTCTCCATGGGGCAGACTGGCAGCCTCCTGAAACCCCTTCGGTTTCCAGCCTGGTTCAGGAGGCGCCAGATACTGGGAAGATAGAAAGATGATGAAAAAATAGAATGCTCCAAGTGTATAGAATGTGTTTGATAATCCCATGGTGACAATCAATTTCTGAATAATCGGACTGGCTATCAGCGATGCGAAACCAAACCCCATGATCGCAAGGCCGGTGGCAAGCCCGCGCCGGTCAGGGAACCATTTGACCAGCGTGGATACCGGGGCGATATAACCTACCCCCAGCCCGATGCCTCCAAGGACACCATAACAGACATAGAGGAGTAAGATGTTCTGTGCCAGGATCGCAAGGCCGGACGCTGCAATCCCTGAACCGAAAAAACATGCCGCCAGCATCCCTGACTTCCTGGGGCCGTATCTTTCCACAAACCTGCCCAGAAACGCGGCTGAAAGCCCGAGGAACAGTATGGCGATGCTGAATGTCATTTGAACATCCTTGAAACTCCATCCGAGCTGATTAACGATTGGTTTTGTAAAGACGCTCCAGGCATAAACAGACCCGATAGATATATGTATACCTACGGCTGAGGCAGCAATAAACCAGCGATTTTTATGTTTCATGCGAATCCGCTCCCTAATTGGGGCCCCTGCAAGGGGGCAACATTAATTCATTCCAGATGCTCTATATACTAAACAGGCAGAATGTGCCTCTTACTTGGAGTAAAGAATATTTACAGTTAAGCCCGCATTGCCTTAACCGGATATATAATGGATTTTCAGAAAAAGGTCTAATGAAGTTTTTGTATGATCCTGGCGTCCACTGCATAAAGATCCGGGCCGATCCCCTTTACCGGGTTCAGGTCAATTTCCTCGATTCGGGGAAAATCATTCACCAGCATGCCCAGCCGCACCAGATATTCAGCCAGAAGATCGAGAGAAACACCTTTTACACCGCGAATGCCCTTTAATATGGGAAGAGTCTTTATCCGGTTTATCATATTCATTGCTTCAATATTGCTGACAGGGGCAAGGGCAAAACTTACATCTTTGAGCACCTCGGTGTATATTCCGCCCAGTCCGAACATAATCAGGTGCCCGAATTCCCCCTCTTTTTTGGCGCCCAGTATAACCTCTGTGCCTTCAATCTGCTGCTGAACAAGGACCCCTTGCGCGCCTTCAATCTTTATAAGCTCATCCCAAGCTGATTCGGCCTCCTCAAATGATGTAATATTGATCCTCACTCCTCCCGCGTCACTCTTGTGTAAAGGCCCGATAACCTTCATGACAAGCGGAAAACCAGCATCCCTGCATGCAGCGGCAAGATCTTTATTTTCAATAATTTCTTTCTGAAATGGAAGCCTGAAACCAGCGGCAACAAGAATATCCTTTATTGCCTCCGAAGATATCTGTTCGCCCTGACCCTTGAGCGCGGATTCAATGATATCCCTGTCATATCCTTTGAGCGCCGGAACATCTTCATGAATCACCGGTTTGCGGGCCAGTTTCCCCAGCGCCCTTCCGATCAGCACCTCATCAGGGAAAAAGACCTTTTCCTGTTCCCGAACCCTTTGAATAAGCTCCTCGCATGTATTCGCAGAACTGAATACCGGCATAACAGGTATCGAGCAGTTGTCCATGCCCTCAAGGATGGCCCTGTAAAGTTCCCAGTTGTCCGTGAGACCCGAATTGCCTGTAATAACCGCAATAATATCAATATTGTCTTTTTCCTCTTCATCAAGGATTCTTAATATTCCCCTGATCTGATCCGGCGTGCGGCTCGGAAGACAGTCAATAGGATTTATAATGGAGCTTTCGGGAGGAAGGACTTCCGCCAGTCTCTCTCTTGTTCTTTTACCCGTTACGGGCATCCTCAACCCCTGCCTGCTCAACTCATCGGAAAGCATAACACCGGGGCCGCCGGCGTCAGTAACAATGCATACCCTGTAATCGGCAATCAGGCCCTTCAGATTCGTAAACGCGCACACCACGTCTATAAGATCGGTTTTGCTCGACACCCTTATAATTCCCGCCTTGTCAAACAGGGCCTGTACAGCAGTATCAGAAGTTGCCATAGCGCCCGTATGGCTTGCGGCAGCCCTTTCACCGACCTCGGTAACCCCGGATTTGATCCCCGCGAGGGTGTATCCTTTTTGAGTGAGGCTTCGCGCGTGTTTAAGGAGTTTCACGGGTTTTTTGATTGATTCCATGTACAGGAGAATGAGCCTTGAATCACAGGGATCATAGTTCTCATCCAGCAGCGCCAGTATGTCCTCCACTCCCATCTGAATGGAATTGCCCATGTTGACAACATTACCGAAGGAGAGCCCCCTCATGGTCGCCTGTTCCATAAGGTAATCAACAGTTGCGCCCGATCCGCTTATTATGTCAATTGATCCTTGTTTGAGTACCGGAATAAGACCCGCGAATTTTCCGGCATAGGATGTGGTAAGAAAGCCCGAGCAGTTGGGACCTATAACAGTCATGTCATTTGCAGCCGCGATTTCAAGAAATGCCTTTTCTTCCTCTTTCCCCTTCTGATCCTTTTCACCGAAACCGGCAGTAAGTATTATTACAGCCTTGTTCCCTATTCGGGCAAGGTCTTGGAGAGTTGCCCTCACAAAAGGGGCAGGTATAGCTATATAGGCCAGTTCAGGGGCCTGCGGCAGATCATTCAGGCTCCTGAATGTCGGAAGGCCCATAATTGAAGGGGACTTAGGATTTATAGCCCACAGTTCACCTTTATAACCATTGTTTTTGATATTTTCAGTAACCCTTCCACCTGGTTTCAAAGGATCATTGCTGGCGCCGATTACCGCTATGCTTTTAGGATTGAACAGCCTGTTATACAATATTGAGCTTTCTGTCATACAAGATCTCTCCCCGCTGAAAAGGCCGCGTAATTGGCAGCCCATATCGCCGGTTTCGGACTGACGTTTTTGATTGCCTGAAGCCACAGCTCAACCGGAAAACGGTCAAAGGGAGATAACTTGCTGAGTGTCCCTATCATGACAACATTCGCGCTCCTGCCGGTTGTATCACCTATCTCAATTGCCTTTCCGAGTGCGTCAACCTCCACAACCCTGTAGCCTTCAACAGCCCTTTGAATATCTTCGGGCTTGGGATACTGATCTTCCGAAATAACAGGCGGAATAACGCGCGTATTTGATATCATGATTGTAGCGCCATCTCTTAATAGTTCCAGAAATCCGGGTCTTAACAATTCACTTACCTCCATTGTTATGATGCAGTCCGCGCTTCCCGGAAAAAGGACAGGACTGTGTACATTTCCGCATGAGAAGGTGCTTATCACAGGTCCTCCCATCTGGGCCATTCCGTGTGTTTCTCCCTTAACTATATTCTCACTTGAATATCCGGCAAGAAACGCGAGCTGGGTCATAACCCTTCCGAAAAACAAGTTCCCCTGCCCGCCTACTCCCCTTATAGCGAGCGTAAGCCTTTCAGGAAATCTGCTTCTGTCCGGATCAGGTACTATCAATTCAGGCGGTTCCGGAAATGCCTTTCCAGTGGCGGTTTCCTTTTCATCTTCACCCAGAAATTCAATGGCGTCAAAGGGACACATCTGCATGCACGCGGGATTTTCACCGGCGCAGCCCGAACAGAGATTGTTGAATTGAGGAATACCCTCAGGCCCCTCCTCAATTCCCGTGCATATAAGGCAAGTATGACACTTTGTGCATTTTTCTTTGTTGATCTTCAGGCAAATCCCCTTTTTATTTGCGGGCTGTTTTTTTACACAGGAACCCTGAACAATTACAATAACAAACTCCCCTTTACCGGCGTGTGAAAGCGCCTCCTTCATGGTCTTTTGAATGCCCTTTTTATCATAGGCGTTTACCACTAACGCCCTGTTTCCATTAGCTTCAAGGGCCTTTATCAGATCATATTTTACCTCCTGTCCCGCCAGGTTTACCGGTGAACTCGGGGCCGGCTGGCCTCCGGTCATGGCTGTCCAGTAATTATCCAGCACCACCTTGACGCCCGGAATATTTCTGAAAACCGCGTTTCTGGAGGCATCCATGCCTGAGTGACATTCCGTGCTGTCACCGATCACGCTTATGCATTTTGTGATCATATCAGGCCTGGCAAGAACAAATCCCTGGCGCTGGCTGTCGCTGGCGCCCATGGCCAGGCCCGTGTCAAGCGCCCCCATAAAATATATGAGCGCGTTGCATCCTATGTCTCCGAATACGGTGTGTATCTTTCCGCGCTTTTTCATTTTGGAAATCACTTCCGCGAAGAGTGTATAGGGGCATCCTGCACATATCATGGGCGGTCTTGGAACAGGTTCCACCTTGCTCTTTTTATGTTGCACCTTAAAGCCCATCTTCCCGGCGATCAGTGCCGGGGACCATTCCGTGATTTTACTGTATTTCTCTTTGCCGGATACCCTGAGCCCCTCTCTTTCCATTTCACTCTGCACAAACTGGTAGCCATCTTCTATTACATACACTTCTCCATCTATGGAGTCGCAAAACTCCCTTATCTTCTTGATAGGCAAAGGATTTGTAAAGGCAATGGAAAGGACATCGAAATCCGCTTTAAAGAGTTCTCTTACCTCCATGACATAAGCGGTAGTCACCCCATAGGTGACAACTCCCCTTCTGCCGCTGCCTTTTATCACCTTATTAATGTTCGATGCCTCGACCATCTTTTCCAGATCAGGCATCCTCTGTTCCATAACAGTGTCATAATTTGTCCGGGCCATTGAAGGGAGAAGATTGAATTTTGTCATTTCAGGGGGAATATCAAGGAGTTCTCTTTTTTGAATCTCATTAAGTCTGACCAGTCCTTCACTGTGACAAAGCCCGCTGTTCGCAAGTATAACCACGGGTGTCTTGTACTTTCTGCCTATTTCAGCGGCCATTCCGCCGGATTCCAGCATCTCCTGGTGATTTCTCGGTTCCAGAACAGGGATGTTGCAGCTCTTGAAAAGATATCGTGGATCAACCACATGCTGAGTGGAGCTTGGGGTAAAGTCACTGGCAATATAATATATGAGGGCGCCCCTTTTATCAAAAAAGTAGGAGGCGCTGGTAAATATGTCGCCGGCCTGAAAAAGACCCGGTATCTTCATGGTCACTACCACATCGGCGCCGGCAAGGGTGTATCCGAAACCCACACCTGCGGCAACCGCCTCATTAACCGACCAGCCGACATTGATCATTTCCTGGACCTGACTGAGTCCCCGGTCTATTACTTCAGTGCTTGGCGTTCCGGGGTATCCGTCCGCGCCATGTATTCCTGAACGAACGCATCCTACTGCAAATGCGATATTACCCTGAAGCACCAGCTCTTTACCGCTTTCATCAGTGCACATCCTTTTTATTTCATTATCACCCATTATTTTTATTGCCTCCATCATTGAATAGAGTTTTGTTCTTATGTGGTAATGCGGTAAGATTAATTTTTATGTGAGCATATTACTTTCTAAAAACCTGATAGTCAACTAATTATATGATTTTACAGGATTTAAAAAATACTCTACCCAAAAGGATCTTTTGGCTTGACCAACTTATGGCCTTGTGGTAAGACCAATTATCTATCTTATTTCCCACTCCTTTCAGGGATGCGGAACAGTCAGACAGCATAATCGATTTGCATTACGGGGTTAATGTTAATATGTTAAGGCCAATAAAATCAGTAAAAATTTCAGACAAGGTATATGAACAGATAAGGGACATGATATACAGGGGAGAACTGAGGGCCGCCGATCGTCTGATGCCTGAGAGGGAACTTGCAGCAACCCTTAACGTGGGACGTCCGTCTGTAAGGGAGGCAATTCAGAAACTTCATGATCACGGCCTGGTTGAAAGTCACAGGGGGGTAGGAACCTTTGTTTGCGGCGAAGAGGCAAGAACCGGCAATAAACCTCTTCTTCAGGTACTGAACGGGCAGGATTTTACTATCGTTGAACTTCTGGAAGTGAGATCAGCCCTGGAATCAAACAGCGCTGCCCTGGCGGCCCGAAGGGCTACAGATCAGGACATTCGCATAATAGAACAGAGTCTCAACAGACTCCTTACTGTGCGGGAAAGCCGCAAACGCAATCTTGACAATGAACTGAGCTTTCACATGAATATCGCCTATGCTGCGAAAAATATTATTCAT
>CAZJOB010000093.1:0-9811 GCA_964547435.1 uncultured Desulfatiglans sp.
ACAGGCATCTTGAAGGCCGTATATTCAGTGATAAACCTGAATTGGTCGCTGAACTTGGCAGCGCCGTGATTGAATCTCTTCAGAAAAACGGGGTAATGGCTGTTGCAAAACACTTTCCCGGACTCGGCAGGGCCCTGTTTGACCCGCATCTTGAGGGAATAACGATTGATACCAAACTGCGTGATCTGGAAAAAAGGGATATTTCTCCCTTTATTGCCGCCATAGAGAAAAATGTTTCGGCAATAATGACATCACATGCGGTTTACCCGGCGCTCGACCCGGAATACCCCGCAACGCTATCCAGAAAGATTCTTACCGATTTGTTGAGAAACAGGCTGGGTTTCAAAGGGCTCATAATAACCGATGATCTTGATATGGGGGCAATATCCGGCACAACAGGTGTCAGCAAAGGGGCTCTTGAATCCTTTCGGGCAGGTTCGGACATACTCCTTATTTCAAGAAACCAGGAAGAGGTGATGGAAAGCATTGAACTTGTAAGGAAAAATATTTTGATAGATGAGAGACTCGCAGAGAGATTCAATGAAAGTTTTGAACGTATAATGAAGACAAAATCTCTTTATCTGAAAAGAGAAAAGAAGGTTCCATATACGGAGATAAGGAAATATTTCAGTGTATGAGCGCCATAAGATCTTAGCTTTCATATCAGAATAATCTTTCTTTGTCTGTACGCTTTGCGATCACCTTATTTTATGCTCTTTTCCCTGCCCTTTAACATAAATATTACAATAAGGCCCAGTATCATTGCCGTCTGGGCAAGACCCAGAACAGCCTCCAAAACATTCTGTTTCATTATAATCAACGCGCTTACACCAAGGCACGCGTTTAAGACTGATATAATAAAAACCACCTCTTTTCTGTCAAATCCCATCAACAGCAGGCGGTGGTGAAGGTGATCTTTATTAACGCAGATAAGCAATTCAAAGAAATTTTTTGCACGCCTGTTTTTAATGCGTGAGGTGTTTACATATATCATATCAAAGATCAATACACCGAAAATAAGCATAGGCGCGGTTAACGAGACAAAATGGCTTGTATTGGACCAGGTTCCCAGCAGAGCAAGACCCGCCAGGGTAAACCCCAGAAATGTGCTTCCGGCATCCCCCAAAAACAGCTTTGCAGACTTTCTGAATCTGAAGTTGTGGGGAAGAAATCCCATACATGAACCTGCAAGCGCCACTGAAAACCATCCCAGGGCAGGCTGGTTGGATTTAAATGCGATTATGCCAAGAAAAGAGGATATTATGATCGAGATTATTGACGCCTGTCCATCAATACCATCAAAGAAATTCATGGCATTTGTAAGGCCGACAAGCCATATGACAGTCAGAGGAATATTAATGGCAGGCGCCCATGGAAAATTATAGAACAGGGTCATCTGAAGATCACCCACTATAATAACCATTAATGAGATAATCACCTGCATAAAAAATTTGAAAAGGGCCGGAAGGGGATGAATGTCATCCACAAGGCCCATAAGCAGGATAAGGCTCGATCCTATCAGCAATGGCCCCATCTTTGGCAGGAAGATATTATTGAAAAGCATGGATATTGCAAAAGCAATATAAACTGCAACACCACCCAGAAGAGGAGTCGCGTTTTGGTGAATTTTACGCCAGTTTGGTTTATCAAGAATGTTGAACTTTATTGCGATTCTTTTAAAAAGTGGCGTGAATAAATAGGCGGCAAGCAACGAAAACATAAATATATAAAACCAGCGCATCCCCGATTGAAAATAATAATATTTTACAGGGGGGAGCGCCATAAGAGCCAGCACTATTCCGAGAAAAAGATAGAAGATGATTTTAATCGCCAAGATGAATGCCTTTCCTTTTTAAACATTCAATATATAAATCCCTGATGCCCGATACCATGGTTTCTGAACTGAATGTTTCCGTGATCATTTTTCTGCCTTTGCGGCCCATGTCCTTTGCCATTTTTTCATTACTCAATAGAGTGTCCAGACCCTGTGCAAGGCCATCCACATCACCGGGAGATATCAATATTCCGTTGATATCGTTTTTTACCAGATCAGGTATCCCGCCGACATTGCTTGCTATTACCGGTTTTTCCATGGCCATTGCCTCAAGAATAACCCTCCCCATTCCTTCGAAAAAGGAGGGTAAAACAGCTATGTCTATGCATGCGAGGCTATTGGCAACGTCAGACTGAAAACCTGTAAATATCACAGAGTCTTCAATTTTAAGCCTTTTTACATATCTTTTTAACTCATCCTCAAGATAGCCTTCACCAACAATAACCAGCTTAAGGTTTTCATGCCTTTTTTGAACCCTGGCAAATGCATCTATCAGCAATTTGTGCCCCTTGCCCTCCCACAATTTTGATACAATGCCTATAACGCATTCCTGTTTTTTGATATTCCAGCGTTTTTTTAATTCTGTTTTTTTCTTAACAGAAACAGGTGAAAAGTTCCTGAGATCTATACCGCTGTATATCTTGACTGTCTTTTCGGCACGGCAGATTCTTTCCCTTAATGCCCAGTCGATCAGAGGCTGTGAGATGAAGATAATTCTGTCACACCAGGAAGAAGCCAGCCTTTCAAGGTTTCGGAAAAGGAATCTCCTCCAGGGCGGTTCCTGGTCATGAAAGGCATAACCGTGAACAGTATGTATTATTACAGGCACACATGCGATCTTTGCGGCAAGTCTTCCCACGAATCCGGCCTTTGAATTGTGTGTATGTACAATATGGTATCTGTGTTTTCTTAAATATCCGGCCAGTTCAAGGGTTATCAGGATATCCTTCAGGGGATTAAGAGGCTGAACCATATTTCTGAATGTTATGACATCCATTCCATGGTCCTTTACCATTTCAACGAGCCTGCCGTTCGGGGCGCATGCCAGATCAGCCCTGAACTCATCACCATTAATGCCATTCATGGATAGAAAAGTATTTATACCGGAACCGCTTACAATCGGCAGAGTGTGTATGTGAAGTACATTTATCATAACAATTTATAAATTACAGGATATCGAATGATAACTATTATCATTTACAGCAAATCAAGTATACTGTTTTTTACATGATTCAAAACAGGGCAATAAAAATACCAATATGTGTCCTTTCACCATGCTTATCTACAATATTGTAGATTGAAATTTTGAATCCCGAACCGCTTAACGCCTGCAACGCATTGATTATATTATTCAATTTCATTTCAAAAATAATGGCACAACGATTGCTTTAAAATAATGCAACATACAGGCCGCATAGGTAAAAATCAAAACATGTCGGGCCTTGCGTCCGCCCGAAATGCAGACCGAATATGTAACCAACACGTGTAGGGGCGGGCCTTGCGTCCGCCCGAAATAAAGGCCGCATAGGTATAAATCAACATAATAGATTAATAACCTGTTAAAACAAATTTAAAAGGAGAAAAGGCAATGGCAGAAATAAAGGCACCAAAGGATGTACTAAATATGATTAAGGAGGAAAAGGTCGAGATAGTAGACCTCAGATTCATGGATTTTCCGGGCATGTGGCAGCACTGTTCATACCCTGTAAGCGAGATTGACGAAGGAACATTTGAAGAGGGCCTTGGCTTTGATGGTTCCAGCATAAGGGGATGGCAGGCGATCAATGAATCGGATATGCTTATAAAGCCTGTAGCGGAATCCGCTTTTATTGATCCCTTCTTCAAGGCGAAAACCCTGGTAATGATATGCAATATCTGTGATCCCGTTACTGGTGAAGATTATTCAAGGGACCCACGCAATATTGCCCGAAAGGCTGAAAACTATTTAAAGAGCCTGGGAATCGCGGATACAGCCTATTTTGGTCCTGAAGCGGAATTTTTTGTGTTTGATGATGCCCGTTTTGATCAGAATCAGCATGAAGGTTATTACCATCTTGACTCTGTGGAAGGAGCCTGGAACAGTGGAAGGATAGAGAGCCCAAACCTGGGTTATAAGATTCGATACAAGGAAGGCTATTTTCCGGTTCCCCCTACCGACAGCATGATGGACTTAAGGAGTGATATGGTGCTCACCATGCAGAAGATCGGTCTTACTCTTGAGGCCCAGCATCATGAAGTCGCGACAGGTGGCCAGGCGGAGATTGATATGAAGTTTGCCCCTCTTGTCCAGATGGCTGACAATCTCTTGAAATTTAAATATGTTATCAAAAATACAGCGAAACTTTATAACAAGACTGTAACATTTATGCCCAAGCCGCTTTTTGGCGATAATGGTTCAGGAATGCATGTTCACATGTCTCTCTGGAAAAATAAACAGAACCTGTTTGCAGGAGAAGGATACGCGGGTCTTTCTGAAATGGCCATGTACGCAATAGGAGGCATTCTGAAACATGCCCCGAGTTTGTGTGCATTTACAAACCCTACAACAAACAGTTACAAGAGGCTTGTTCCGGGTTATGAAGCGCCTGTAAATCTCGCCTACTCAAGGAGGAACAGAAGCGCCTCAATAAGGATACCTCTATATTCTGCGTCTCCCAGGGCAAAGCGACTGGAGTTCCGCTGTCCTGACCCGAGTTCAAACCCATATCTGGCATTTTCCGCCATACTAATGGCTGCCCTTGACGGCATACAGAACAAGATAGATCCCGGCGATCCTCTTGACAAAGATATTTATGATCTTGAGCCTCAGGAGCTCGCAAAGGTGCCCAAGACCCCTGGTTCACTGAGGGAGGCCCTTAATAACCTTTCAAACGATAATGCATATATGCTCAGGGGAGATGTCTTTACACCAGATGTTATTGATACATGGATCAATTATAAGATGGTAAAAGAGGTTGAGGCCATTGATTTGAGACCGCATCCATGGGAGTTTGTGATGTATTATGATATTTAGTCATGAATGGCGGGATATCGCCCTTGTCCAAAAAGGATTCACGCGAGGGCAGCAAGGCGAAGGGATGGATAATTACGGTATAAGGTTTATGGTATAAGGTATAAGGCAAAAAGGCTAACTTAAGCACATTATTTGGTGCTCCTTTTTAAATGGTCATTCTGAGCGAAGCGAAGAATCTCTCATGAATCTGTTAATCTGAATGTGGTGATCTGGCATGTGATTGGTCATAAAACAGAGGCCCTTCGCTTCCGCTCAGGGTGACAGTATCGGGCACGAATATAGATAACTTACCCGGCAAATTTATCAATTAAAACAGGGCATTAATCCTTTGAGAATTCCGGATTGATCAGTTTTTTCTTTTCGCTGAATATATTGAAAAACTGTGATATAAATGATCAAAAATAACATCCGGGACATTATGAAACCGAACCCTGAAGATCTGATCACATACCTTTCCGAAATCGATAAAGAGATAATCGAAGACCACCTGGAACGATTAGGTGAAGACTATTTTGAAAAATTTCAATCCGAAGATGTTATTGCCCACATCAGGTTTGTTTCAAGACTGACCAGTTCAAATCCGGTCGAGACATTAATTGCCAGGAGACGTGACGACTATATCGACTGCACGATTATAGCCTTTGATTATCCCGCCGAATTTTCATTGATCACAGGGCTTTTATTCTGCACAGGGTTCAATATTGTTTCAGGCGATGTCTATACATATGAAAGAAAAACAGATTCAGTTAAAAGAACCGGGGTGGAGGATCAAAGGGTGGCTGTTTCATCGGCAAGGTCTGACCGAAGAAAGATTGTGGATGTCTTTTTCGGTTATCTTACCGGGGCGGTTTCATTTGAGGATTGGCGGCTTGATTTTAATAAAATGCTTTATTCCATAATCTCTCTTCTTGAAACGGGCAGTGAAGACTCCATAATCAAGGCAAAAAACAGGGTCAATGAAATGGTTGTGGGCCAGCTTGCACGGATTAAAAAGAACAAGGAACCGGTCCTGTACCCTGTTGAATTGTCTGTGGATAATAATACCGGTCCTTTTACCAGGCTTAAGGTCGTCTCCCAGGACACCCCTGCGTTTATGTACGCGCTTTCCAACGCTCTTGCGCTTAATAAAATTCAAATTGAACATGTCAGAATACGCACCTTTTATGGAAGGGTGGAAGACAGAATTGACATGACAGACTCAAAGGGAAAAAGGATTGTTGAACAGAATGCAATTGAGCGAGTCAAATTTTCAGTCCTTCTGACAAAGCAGTTTACATATTTTCTTTCAAACGCTCCTGATCCCTTTGCGGCCCTGTCAAGGTTCGAGATTATTGTGAGAGATATTGTGGAGCAGCCTTACAGGCAGGAATGGGTGAAATACCTGACAAATTCTGCAAACCTCACGGATCTGGCAAAGCTCCTGGGAACGAGTGAATTCCTGTGGGAGGATTTTATAAGGCTTCAGTATGAATCGCTTTTAACTGTCTTTAATAAAGGCGAAAAACAGACCTACAGCAGATCCCTTCATGAAATGGACAGGGAACTTGAAATGACGCTGGCGGAAACACAGACGCTTGAGGACAGAAAGGCGGCAATCAACCGGTTTAAGGACAAAGAGATATTCCTGATCGATCTGGATCATATATTAAATCCGGAACTCGGGTTAAGATATCTGTCTGAAAAATTAACAGGACTCGCAGAGCTTATTGTGAAAAGGGCTGCTCAGTCGGTATATTCCGATCTTGTAGCGAAGTATGGAAAACCTTGTTCTGTCGCAGGAATGAATGTCAGATATTCTATTCTGGGCCTGGGAAAGCTCGGCGGTGAGGCGCTCGGTTATGCCTCAGACATTGAGCTGCTTGTTGTCTACAGTGATAATGGGAATACCGATGGTGATAAAATAATTAATAATTCTGAGTTCTTTAATTTATTTGTTAAAGAATTATTTCAATTTATTGAGACCAAGAGAGAAGGCATTTTTCAGATCGATCTGAGGCTGAGGCCCTATGGTGAATCAGGACCGCTTGCAAGCAGCATGGAAAGTTTCTGCAATTATTACGGCAGGGGAGGGAAGGCGCATGCGTATGAAATCCTGTCGCTTGTGAGGATGCGCCATATAGGGGGTGATATTGATCTGGGAAAAAGGCTTGAAAGGATACGCGATGAGATAGTATATCTTTCAAATGCCATTGATTTCAAGGCGCTGACTGATCTTAGGGAGAGACAATTCAGAGAGAAAAGCCTGCCTGAAACCATAAACGCAAAATACAGCCCCGGAGGTCTGGTTGATCTTGAATACGGCATTCAGTCACTTCAGGTTATGTATGGCAAGTCACGCGCTGAGATTAGAACGCCGCGCGTCCATGAAGCCCTGGCCGCATTGAAAAATTATGAAGTCATTAATGATGAAGATTATTTACATCTTATCGATGCCTATGATTTTTTGAGAAGATTGATAAACGGCCTCAGAATGCTTAGGGGAAATGCGCTTGATCTGTTTTTACCTGAAGAAAACACCGGAGAATTCAATCACCTTGCCAGACGCATGGGTTACACCTCAGAAGGCCCTATTACGCCATCCCAGAAACTGTTGCTTGATCTTGAGACCTGTATGGCAGGAGTCCGGTATTTCAAGGAGAAATATTTCGGAATCGAATCGATCCCGAGTCTTGAGAGCAGCACAATTGTGGATGTGGTTTTATCGGAAAACATGCCTTTGAACGTGAGGAACAGCATTCTTGAAAGGGGCGGAATAAGGGATGCTGAAAAGGCCTATGTGAACCTCAAACATCTGTCCGGAAAGGGGAGCCGCCGGGATGTATTCAGCAGGCTGATAATTCTCGCATGGGATATATTAAAGAGAACGCCCGATCCTGATATGGCGCTCAACAACTGGGAACGTTTCATTCACGCTGCGGTAAGTCCTGAGTTTCATTACAATATTCTTATGTCTCAGCCAATGCAGCTTGAAATTCTTCTTGGCATCTTTTCATCAAGTCAATTTCTGGCCGACACACTTATACGTAATCCCGGATTTTTTGAATGGCTGATAAATCCGGAATTTCTCAACCATGCACGAAAGAGGGAAGACCTTGAATCGGAATTAAAGATAGAAGCAGGGGCCTCCTCAACAGAAAGGGAGTGGCTTAACAGACTGAGAAGATTTAGAAGAAGGGAGATTCTTAGAATCGGCACATGCGATATCTGTCTCGGCATTCCAACGAGAACTATTATGCAGGAACTGTCAGACCTTGCCGATGCGATTACCAGTGTAGCCCTTGAACAGCGTTTGCGCGGTAATTTTTCAGGTCAGAATATGTTTGAGAAGAGTCCTGATAAGACGCCTTTTTGCATCATGGCCTTCGGAAAACTCGGAGGAAATGAACTTAATTACAGTTCAGATATCGATCTTATCGGGCTTTTTTCCACAGAAGAAGGAGATGGGAGTTTTAATGATTATGACGAGAACAGGGCAATATTCACTCGAATCATGGAGCAGGTGTGTTCCGATCTGAGCTCGCATACCGAAGAAGGTTACGTATACAGGGTTGATCTAAGACTAAGGCCCTTTGGAAGTTCAGGAGATCTGATACACAGTTTAAAAGGCATTTCTCAATACTATATTAAAACTGCATCATTATGGGAGATACAGGCAGCAATGAAACTCAGGCCCATTGCGGGAAACACGCGGCTGGGTTATAAATTGATCGAAAACCTGAAACCCCTTTTCTTCAAAAAAAGAGATCAACGGGTTATTTTCGGAGAAATAGAAAAGATGAGAAAAGCCGGCATCAGATCCTCATCATGTTCTTCAAACAACGCTATAGACATAAAATCCGGAATAGGAGGAATAAGGGATGTAGAATTTCTTGTCCAGGGGCTTCAGCTTCTTAATGGGAGGAATAACAGAAATATTATATCGGGAAACACCATTCTCGGCCTTGAGAACCTGGCGGAGGCAGGAATTATTACAGAAGATGCTTCATATTCATTGAGAGAGGATTACATCTTTTTGCGAAGAACCGAGCATTATTTGCAGATACTTGAAGACAGACAGATACACACCCTGCCAAAGGATAAGAGAGAAATCGACGCACTCGCCAAAAGAATGCTCGGGGTTGATGCCGGTTCGGACCAGTTTCTTGATCTGCTTAATGCCTGTCTCAGACGCATAAGGGACGCCTATGAAAAGTATGTTCTTCTTAATTAGCGTCCATAATTTTAATGCCAGCAAGATTTATTATTGAACAGTTCTGATTATTTGGTTATATAGATATATCAACCGGCCTTTTATAACAGATTCGGAAGGAGATATAGAATGTCTTTTCACAGCAACGCAAAACCTAATCAAAAAGTGTTATTCGGACTTACAGTTGTCTTGTTGGTTTTCTCGTTTTTAATAATCCATCCGGCCTTTGGTCAGGATAATTTGAAAAGTTCGGTGGTAAAGATACACACCACTCAGAGACGTCCTGACATCTATAAACCATGGGCCAAACTCGAACCATCCCAGATATCAGGGTCAGGAGTGGTTATTGAAGGCAACAAAATCCTTACAAACGCCCATGTGGTCACACACGCAAGTCAGATCTACGTGCAGCCATACCAGTCCGCTGAAAAATTTCCCGCAAAGGTAGTCGGAATTGCCACCGGGAT
The DNA here is from genome assembly GCA_964547435.1 of uncultured Desulfatiglans sp. Lineage (GTDB taxonomy): Bacteria > Desulfobacterota > DSM-4660 > Desulfatiglandales > HGW-15 > CAZJOB01. Next base: position 9,504 of record CAZJOB010000093.1, read on the forward strand.
AGATCTTGCTGTGCTTGCACTGGAAGATGCTGAATTTTTTAATGCATACCCGCCTCTTTCAATGGCTGAGAAACTCCCTGTGCCTGGTGACACCATCAACGCGTATGGCTATCCCCTGGGAGGAACCGAGTTGTCTATGACAGAGGGTATAGTATCGAGGATCGAGTTTGCTCCATATTATTATGAGGTAATGGGGCTTCGCATACAGGTGGATGCGCCGCTTAATCCGGGCAACAGCGGAGGCCCGGCGCTTTATGAAGGCAACATCATCGGGATTGTATTCAGCGGCATACAAAGGGCGGAGAACA
>CAZJOB010000093.1:9821-10829 GCA_964547435.1 uncultured Desulfatiglans sp.
ATAGGGTACCTGATTCCCGTGGAGGAAATAAATCTGTTCCTCTCGGACATTTCAGACGGCGAATATGACGGCAAGCCCATGCTCTTTGATGAACTGCAGACACTGGAGAATCCGGCATTGAGAGAAAAACTGGGGCTCAGGCCCAATCAAACCGGAATGATGGTAAACAAGCCGGCAATGTATTCGGGCAAAAGTTACCTTGATAAATGGGATGTTATTACACATATTGGAGAACATTCCATTGATAATGAAGGAAAGGTTATTGTTCAGAATCTACGGCTTAATTTCGCCTATATGGTTCAGCATCTGGAAAAAGAAAAAAATATAGGCATCACTATTCTTCGAAAGGGCAAAGAGGCAGAGGTCACCATCCCTCTTATTTCCGAACGGAGTCACCTTATCCCCTTTCTGAAAGATGGTTACCCCAGATATTTTATCTATGGACCTCTTGTTTTTTCCGCGGCTGCAAGTGAATTCATACGTTTCATGAACAATCAGATGCAGGCTGGTCTTTTACAAAGATCAAGCCCTCTGATGACGCGGTTTATGGATAATACCAAATTCGATGGCGAAGAACTGGTTGTAGTGTCATCCAGTATGTTTTCACATACGATTACCAGGGGGTATGACAACCCATACACCTTTGTAATCGATGAAGTAAATGGAAAAAAAGTGAAAAACCTGAAATCCCTTGTCGAACAGATAAGAGACATGAAAGAACCCTTTATTGAAATCAACTTTGCTGATAACTTTACAGAAACCATGGTATTTCGAAAGAGTGAAATGGAGGCAGTGACAGAGGAGGTGCTTACTGAAAACGGCATCAGATTCCAGTATTCGGATGACATCAAAGATGTGTGGGAGAAAAGATAATGGAAATCAGGCTGAACAGGAAATATTACCCAACCGAAAACTGGGGAAAAATGAGTCCTGAAGAAAAACGACAGTTCAGGTTAAACCGTGTTCCAAATACCGAAGGAATAAGTTTTGTGAGCCAGGAAGCGGAGG
>CAZJOB010000094.1:0-10795 GCA_964547435.1 uncultured Desulfatiglans sp.
CCCTGGGGCTTGAAAACCCGGTTATTCTGGGCTTTGGCAGCGGCAGCTGGATCAACGAGACTCCTCAGGCTGCCGTGCGTTTCATTGACGCAGACAATGGCCTGATCGTTCTGGGCTTAGACGGCAATACAAATATGATCGCCCTGCGCACGGCTGATGGCGGCAAAACCTGGAAAGAGGAAAGCGTACCCGCAAAATTGGGGAAACCCTTTATTTCGCGCGATGGCAGGTTCCTGACAGTAAGCAAATGGCTGGAAGGGCTTACCCTGCTCAAGGCAAAATAGATCCTCAGATCAAAAGGCTTTCACTCTGAAAGAATGAAAGCCTTTTGATTGTCTGAATAATAAGGATGGGGAAGGCATTCATATGTCATCCCATCCTTATTAATATGCATTTGAACAATATAATATCCTTTATTACAAATCATGATTGTACGCATTATACAATGGTTTTTCCCGTGCCTTTTTACACTTAAGAGGCATAAAGCCTGTATCCATATCCCGTGCATTCTGCACTGGCTCTCCCGCTTTATCCTTTCCGGCATCTTTATATACAGCGGCTATATTAAATGGGAAAGCCCGCTGCTGTTCGAGGCGGTGCTTTACACCTATGATCTGTTTCCGAATTCATATGTTCCGGTCATCGCCCAATACTTCCCCTGGATTGAAATGACGCTCGGCCTTGCCCTCCTGATCGGGTTCAGGTGGAAGATAAGGTATCTGGCCGGGGCTGCCACCCTGCTGCTCCTGTTTTTTATAGCCATTCTCACCATTACCTATCTTCGCGGCATCGAAGCGGATTGCGGATGCTTCAGCTTTGACGACCCGATATCTCCCAGGGCTATCGCCCGCGACAGTCTGATGCTCATTCCTGCTTTATATCTGTTGTACGCGGGTCCTCTGCTTCGCAGGCATATAAGAAAATCGAATCCGGAATCAATGATCTCCTGTGAATAGGGGTTTTAACGCAACGAAAATGTCATAGGCAATAACGATATAATCTGGCATTTCCATAGAATATTCCTGTTTGACCTGTTGCGGTCATTCATGAGACAAACCTGTTATGTTGAATAAATAATCAAGGAGCAAAAACTATGAGCGAAGACTATAGACCAATGTGGAGAGATTTAGGACTTGACCTTGAGGCCCATGATGCATTGTTGACTGTTCTCGGACAGGGTTACACTGACATTTTTCTTTCACAGAAGAACCGTCCCGAAGGCATGGCCTATTTTGATTTTGTAATGAGCGAGGTCCACGGGCTTAGAATAAAGGAACTGCTGGATGAAAAAAAGGAGGGCAGAAAGATCATAGGGTCATACTGTGTATTTGTGCCGGAAGAGATAGTGCTCGCGGCTAATGCTACGCTTGTGGGTCTCTGTTCAGGGGCGGATTTTGCCATGGACGAAGTGGAAAAATACCTCCCGCGCAACACATGCGCACTTATAAAATCATCATTCGGCTTTAAACTGGGAAAGGTTTGCCCTTATCTGGAAAGCGCCGATATGGTGGTCGGTGAAAATACATGCGACGGCAAGAAAAAGGCATATGAAACCCTGAATGGCATGGTTGACAACCTGTATGTAATGGATCTGCCTCAGGTGAAATCAGAGCATGGAAAATTGCTATTAAAAAAAGAATATGAACGTTTCAGGAACAGTGTCGAGGCACTTACCGGAAGCAAGGTGACAGCGGAGTCTCTGAAGCAGGCGATTAAGACAGTAAACGCGAAAAGAGCGTCTATTCATCGTCTTTTGTCACTCAGAAGCGCTAATCCGTCTCCAATATCGGGCCTGGATGCCCTTCTCGCCAACCAGGTATTCTTTTATGACAATCCCAAAAGGTTCACAGAATCCGTGAACAAGATCTGTAATGAACTTGAAAAGAGGGTGGAGGAGAAAAGGGGGGTATTTCCCGCAAATACCCCCAGAATTATTATCTCCGGTTGCCCGCAGGCAGTGCCCAACTGGAAACTCCCTTATCTTATTGAGACCTCAGGGGCGGTTATTGTGGGAGAAGAGTCCTGTGTGGGCGAGCGCGGTACAAGAAACCTTACAGATGAATCGGGAGAGACAATCGAAGAGATGATGGAGGCAATTGCCGACCGCTATTTTCAGGTTGATTGCGCCATCTTCACGCCGAATCAGGATAGACTTCGTCACATACAGGAGATGTTCACGGAGTATAACGCTGACGGGGTGATCCATTACGGCCTTCAGTTCTGCCAGCCTTATATTATGGAATCCATTCCGGTTGAAAAGACGCTGGAAGAAAATGATATCCCGACACTCAGGATCGAGACCGATTACAGCATGGAGGACGCCGGGCAGTTAAAGACAAGGATCGAGGCGTTTATAGAGCAGTTAAGATAATACAATGAATTTCGCAGGAATAGATATAGGCTCACGAACTATCGAACTTCTTGTTGTTAATGAAGCAGGGGAGATAATTCAAAACCTTCAGGCGGATACTGGTTTTGATCCTGCCCTTACTGCAAAAGGGCTCATAGAAAAAGTACATTATGACCATATTATGGCCACGGGTTACGGCCGCGGCCTGTTCGAGATATCCTTTGACACTCCCACTGTAACAGAGATCAAGGCCCATGCCACAGGCGCCAATGTCCTGTTCCCTGAGGCCCGCGCGGTTCTGGATATCGGGGGACAGGACAGCAAGGCCATAGCCCTCAACGGCAACGGCAGGGTAAAAAAATTCGAGATGAATGACAGGTGCGCTGCCGGCACGGGCAAGTTTCTCGAGATAATGGCGAGCACCCTTGGTTATACTATTGAAGAGTTCGGAAAAGAGGCGCTGCTAGCCGAAGAGGATATAAATATCTCGAGCATGTGCACCGTGTTTGCCGAATCCGAGGTCACCTCCCTTATCGCCAGGGGGCAGGACCGGCGCGCAATAGCCAAAGGTCTGCATATAAGTGTGATCAACAGGGTTGCCGGCATGCTGAATCGCCTTACATCGGAGGGGGATATTGTTTTCACCGGCGGGGTGGCAAATAATCCCTGTATGAGCGAGCTTCTCGCGAAAAAGATGTCCTGCAGAATTCTTGTACCTGAAAAACCACAGTTTACCGGAGCGCTTGGCGCTGCGCTGCTCGCACGCAACGCCAGGCTGAATCCGGACGGCGATCAACCCCAATAACTTTTTATGCGCCTTTCAGGTTAAATGTTATTTACATCTTGAGTATTTTCATTGCCCTTGATATGTAAAAAGACCTTCTATGCTGCCGGCCTGGCCCTTTTTTCAGCCCATGCTCTGAGGGCGTCTATTCGTTCCTTGTAGGTCACAGACAGGGGAACTGTCTCTGTGATTTCGGAAAATATATCCATGTCTTCCATCTCCCGGCCCTGGGCAAAGGCGCGGTAAAGGCCTGAAATTATCAGTTGTTCAATCTCTGCCCCTGTAAAGCCCTTTGTTTTTTCTGTAAATCCCGGTACATTAAAATTTTCCGGTTCGCGGTCTCTTTTTTTGAGATGAATCCTGAAAATGCTCTCCCGCTCCTTCGCGGAAGGAAGATCAATAAAAAATATCTCATCGAACCGCCCCTTTCTGAGCAGTTCAGGTGGGAGGTTCTCTATGTTGTTGGCTGTGGCCAGTACAAACACCGGATGAGTCTTCTCCTGCATCCAGGTAAGAAAGGTTCCGAATACCCGGGCGGAAACCCCGAAATCCCCTGACTGCTGCGACCCCATGCCGGAAAACGCCTTGTCAATCTCATCGAGACAGAGGATATTGGGCGACAGGGCCTCGGCGGTTTTTATGGCCTCACGAATATTTTTTTCCGATGACCCAAGGTAGGCATCAAATATCCTTCCCACATCCAGTTTCAGAAGGGGGAGATTCCAGAGAGTGGATGTTGCCTTGGCCGCGAGTGATTTTCCGCATCCCTGCACCCCCAAAAGCAGCATCCCCTTTGGTTCAGGGAGCCCGAAATCCCTTGCCTTCTGACTGAAGGCCATTCCCCGCTGATTAAGCCAATTCTTCAATCTGTCCAGACCGCCCACCGCATTAATGCTTTCCGAGAAGTCATAATATTCCAGCAGACCTGACTTGCGTATCAGCTTCTTCTTTTCAGCCACAACAAGCGGCAGATCATTCTCATCAAATGTCCTGTCACTCACGACAAGCCTGGCATAGAGATTTTCCATTTCACCTTCTGTGAGTCCCCGTGATGCGTTGACAACCTTCTCGATCAGATCATCATCCAGTGTAACGCTTATCTTTTTTGCCTGTTTAAGCGGATTTACGAGGTCCATCAGTATCTGTTTTATCTCCCCGGTTGAAGGCAGGGGAATATCAATCGGGGTTATATCCTTTTCAAGACCCGGGGGAAGGACCAGTACAGGGGAGATGATGAACAGGGTCTTATAACTCTTTTTCAGGTTCGCTACAATATCCCTGAGTCTTCTTATTATCAGAGGCTCTTCAAGGTAGGAATGAAAGTCTTTGAGAATAAACAGCCCCGGTTCGGTATAATCCATGATGGTGTTCAGGGCCTTGATGGGGGCGGCATCCCTTCCGAATTTGCCGGTATTGTAAAAACCGCTCGTGACACTCCAGAAAAAGCAGGGCTTTCTGTTCAGTTCTCCCGCCTTTTCAAGCAGCTTTTCCGCCCGATTTTCTTCCGATGTTACCAGATAAATTATAGGGTATCGCGCCTTTATATAGATGCTTATTTCCTTGAGAATTTGGTCCATGGTATCCCTCATAAATCATTATCAGCAATATGCAGAAAAACCGCTCTGCAACTATATCTCCAGATATTGTGAAAAATGTCTTTGCGGTTTGGCCCTGTTTTTTGTCTCCAGATATCTGACCTCATCCCCGGAAATAAATACCAGGCCGCTGCGAGTCAGGGCGGACTCCTTTATGCTGTCATTGGAGACATGGCGCCAGGTCATTCGCCGTTTGTCATTGTAACAGTAAAACCTGTCGGATTTTCGCACTATCTCAAAAAAATCATTCCCCTGCAAAAAGAATAATGAGTCCGGCGATTCTATCCGGTGTGTTGTGACCGGGGAAAGTTCAGAGTCAAGATGGTGAAGTCTTCCGCTTCCTTTCACAATGAACAGCGGATTCGCAGACACTATTCTGCAAGTCCCCTGCCTGGCCCCGAATCTTTTTTGTTTACCCCTGAAAGAGGAAAAATCGATTGTGAATATGCCGCGATCCTTTGTAGAGCAGATCAAAAGAGGCTCGGAATAAAATACATTTAATATCCCGCCCTTCACAGGATAGGTAAACAGGGCCTTGCCTTCTATGGAAAATCCGCTTATCCCCTGATCATTGAACAGAATAATGCCGTGAGCTTCACAGGATATGCCTCCCTGGCATTCCTTTTCCAAATGAACAGCATTAATCACACGGCCTTTAAAATCATGAATAAAAAGTTCCCCTTCCCTGGTCAACGTGAAAACCCTCTGATGATGATAATTGACAATCGGCCTTCCTCTTATGGATTTCTCAAAAAGGATAAACTGTTTTCTTTTATCTCTGAGAAACAGGATCATCACCTCATTTCCTCCATAGACATAGCCATATTGAGAATGATCGCCTATTCCTATACATTCCACCATCGCGGTAAAGGAGGCGTGATACAGAAACACTCCCCCCTCATCATAAAAATGTATGCATCCATCCCGGCCCATTAGCCCGAATGCATCGCCTTCAGCACTGACAGTCAGGAGACTTAAGGGAAATGTCCCGCTGTTTCCTCCGGGGCTGACAGACCAGGCGCATTCCTTTTCCAGGACCCTTTTATCCCCTGTGATCTCAAAAAAATCTCCGCGCTTCCTTTCTGTCAAATTCGTGGCAAAACAGTTCAGGACGTCATCACTGTCTATTGTAAAAAAGAAATCTCCTTTTGGTGAAAGTTTTATCTGATTAATATCATGTTCCGGATTGCTCTCCCATCTTATAAATGCCTTCTCGTCATACATTTTCAGCGTGTTTTCAGAATCAAGCACAAGTAGGTATTTTCCATCCATGGAAGGGGAAAAGGCCTTTATTCCTGTCTCATCGCCTACTTCATAAAAGTAATCTCCACGAACATGAAACTGAATCAGGTCATTTGGGTCCAGAATAAAGTAGCCCTTATCCCCGTTCCGACACACCAGTATCTCATCATGGATAATGAGGTTTTCCAGCAGCCACAGGATATTTCCGCTCATATCGGCGCTTAGGAGTTTATGATCCTGGTTGTATATCAGGATATGGCCTGTGAGGGGAACCATCTTGAATTGCCGGATCAGAAAATCGAATTTTAGGGTCTTAAGGATTGTGCCATTTGACCTGACCTGTATGATGCTATTCTGATATCCGCCCAACAGCGCTGAGTTCTTATGAAAATCCAGCAACTGTATCTTCTCGTCAACCTCGATATCTATGGTTTTCATCGTTAAAAAATTGTGCAAAAACAGTTTTCCCCTGCCCAGAACAGCAGCCAGATCTCCATCCGCGTTTATTTTAAAAGAGACCGGTTCGCATGAAAAAGAGAGAATCCGGCTTTCCTTTCCTTCAGAAGAAATGGACTGCAATTCTCCATTGTCATACAGAATAATTATCGAATTGTTTCTTGAATGAAAATCCGCCTGAACAGGCCTTTTCTGAAGCGGAATCTGGTAGATGGATAATGGCATTTTCAGTTACTCTTTACGTGTTCATCATATATTAATCTGATCTCAGATCTTCGATATAAAAACAGAGGCGCTGCTCAATATGTACCATATCATGATCAGGCCGGTCAGGGCAGAGACAAAACGAATCACCCAGGCGGAAAATTCTTTGAAATAATACTCAGCCCTTTGGACCTGTTTTTCATAGAGCCTCTTAAGTGTTTCACCGAGGCGCCCGCTTTCCTCTCCCACCTTCCATATAGATAAAAAATCTTCGGGCAGGCCTGAAGAAAAACCCTGTGAAACCGGGTTCCCCTTTTTGGCGCTTATGGCCCCTTCTCTCACCATTCCGGAAATAACATTGTTTCCGCAAAGGCCGGCAGCCACCTGAGCGCAATTCTCCACGGGAACGCCGGCCTCAAATAACATTCGGAATCCGAAGCAGTATCTGCCCAGGGCCATGTTCCTCAGGGCCTTGCCCAATAATGGAATTTTGAACAGCATTTTATCGATAAAGATTCTAAGATCCCCCTGTTTATCGGCTTTTCTATACATTAAGATCATCAACAACGAGGGCGCAAAGAAGATTATCAGTAAAATAAGGACATCCAATATATAGGCGCCGGTCGATTCCCTGAAGAAAACCGGCGCAGGCATGATAAATGCCGCTGCTAAAAGGGTTAAAAGGGGACGTATCAGGCCCGATCTGACAATCATTATCAGCCGTGTTTTCAGCCTGTACCAGTCGGCCAGGGCCTGAAATGTCCGGGGCAACCTGCCCGATCTCTCTCCGGCGTCTATCAGGGTCCTGTCCGCGAGAGGGAATGACTTTGACTGCCTGGCCAAAGCGCCGGAAAGGGTGTCGCCCCTGTCAATTGATCTTACAAGGGCAAGAACAGCATCGCGCAGTTCCCGGTTGCCGACATCCGCGGCCATACCAAGGGCCTTTTTTAAATCAATGCCGGCATTCAACATGGCAGCGATTTTATCATAGACCTGCTGATGGAAAATTGTCATGTAACCATTTTTTAAAGTGTTTTGAGGCCGGGTCTTAAATTTGAATTGAGTATAATTAATATAATATGTGATGTCAATTGAAGCGGCACACCATGACTTATGCATAAGAAGCAGCTTGTCAGGCGTGCAGAGGGGATTCTGTTTTTTGCAATCTGAATCCTTAATTATAGGTGATTGACTAAGACCGCTGCACGCCCTTGCATCGAAGAAACACGTATTCAGGCCTCACTGAAACAAGTCCGGTCATTCCAGAAGAGCCCCGGACCCTCTTTATGCACTGCACGATCTTTAAAAAAAATAATAGTTGACAAAAGGTAATAATAAAAATTTGTGGGGGGAAAGGATAAAACAGATTTCGGTCTTCCCCGAAAACAAAAACCAAAGGCTGATATAACACCAGAACCCTGGGCCTCTACAGTGGTAAATCTGGAAAACATAGACAGGGATGACGCAATAAGAATAAGCAATTTCGCGGTAGCCATAAAAAACAACGATACGAATCAGGGCAGCAGGTGCAGAGTAGAAACTGTCTATTTTGAAGAAGAACTGAAGATGCAGATACTTATTTGGGGGAACCTTGAATTTACATACAGCCTTCTAAAGATAATTGAGGGCATGGGAAAATGAAGGTCATGCGTTAGTTAATCTGGATGATAAGGTTTTCGAGCTGCTGGGATAGAATGGGTTATTAATGTTCCAACTGTTCTTAGATAAGAGGGAGATTTATTTTTAGTTTGTTTAAGACAGGAAAAATGTTATATAAGAAAGAAAAAATTCTTACCTGAATCTCAAGGAAGTCATTAAGATAGGACGCGAGGATAAATGCCTGATCAACCGGGATATTATTGAGTTGCAGTGGCCCGGCTCTAACTCGGTTGTCGTAATAACACGCAATTAATCATGTAATGTAAAGAAAGGAGAAAAAAATGAAGAAATCAATATCTCTTATTTCCATTTTTTTACTGACAATCCTTTGCGCGGTTGCTTATGCTGCTGAAAATACCGGCTCAGTAGAAGGCACGGTCGTCCTGGAATTTACAGTAACAAAGGAAGGAAAAGTGAGAGACCCTAAGGTTATTAAATCAGTGCCCTCCGGTGTCTTTGATGAGGCTGCCTTGGAGGAGGTTATCAAAATTAGGTTTAAACCTCACAGAGAAAGAGGAGAGGCGGTTGAGTCTGTTATCAGTTACCCAATGCGATTTAAGATGTCTGAAAATGAATTTGAGGCCTACAAAGCAGGTAGAGAAGGAATAAAACATCTTAGAAACGAAGAATACTCAAGAGCCCTCTCGTACGCTAATGCTGCAATTAGCCTGTCTTCTGAGAATGGCCGGTATTATGAATTAAGGGCGCAGGTTTACCAGGAAATGAAAGACTATCAAAAGGCCCTGGAAGATTATAGTGAAGCAATAGCAAAAGACCCCGGGATGTTTCATGCCTATTTTGGCAGAGGCCAGGTGTCTCAAAAATTGGGAAAATACAGTGAAGCAATAGATGACCTCACCAGGGCTATCGAATTAAATGAAGACTCTGTAGATGCCTACAACAATCGCGCCGCCCTGTATAATAAACTTAAAGACACGAAAAACATGTGTATGGATTTGAGAAAGGCCTGTGAATTAGGCGATTGCAGGGGCCTGGAGATTACACAAAACGCGGGAAAATGTGACAGGTAGTCCTAGGAGGCTGTCCGAGAATGCATTTGTTTCACCTTTTGGTCATTCCCGCGCAGGCGGGAATCCAGTCATTTCAAACACTTATAGATTCCCGCCCCCGTATCAAGTGCGGGGCAGGCTCCAACCGCGGGAATGACACCCTGAGCTGTTCTCGGACAGCCTCCTGGGGCCTTAAATCTCTGCTCCAGGGCGAAACGGTTTATGAATTTTTATGATGATCTTTTTACAGAGTTTCTTTTCAAATGAAACACTTTCTCCGGAGATGAGCCTGAATGAGAAATCAGCCTCTTCTATGGTTCCTTCCAGTGATCCGCCGGCAGTGAGTGCGATTACATCAGGATTTTTATTTTCAGTGTCAATCCTGATCTCTGAGATTTTGTCCTTTTCCAATGTAATGAGTGAATAAGGAGTAGAGACCGTGAAAATATCGGTCAAAACAGTTCCTGTTACCTTATCACCGGTTTTCAGTTCTATCGTATCAAAGACATCCGCGTCATTTGCCGCACCGGCAGAGATTGCAACGAATGCTGCCAGTGCCAGGCTGATAAAAATAGAATAAAATGGATTAAACTTTTTTTTTGACATAACAGATTCCTTTCTGTTTGACCTCTCCAAGGAGGCTATCCGAGAATGCATTTGTTTCACCCTTTGGTCATTCCCGCGCAGGCGGGAATCCAGTCAATTCAGGCAGTTATAGATTCCCGCCTGCGCGCTTAGGCCTCAAGCTAAGTAGGTTAACGCACTGAATGCTATTTATTTGGTGAGAAATACTATACATTTTCTTCCGTAGGGCGGGGTTTTACACCCCACCGAAAAAGAGGTGGCATATAAAATGCCACCCTACATTTAAAAAGGAGCACCAAATAATGTGCTCAAATTAGCCCTTTTGCCTTAGCTTGGCGCTAATGGGCCTGCGCGGGAATGACGCCCGGAGCTATTCTCAGACAGCCTCGTAGGTTATTATTTTTTTTGATGCCGGGCACGAATATACAGAAAAAGGCCGTGTTTGTCACTGTTTTTAAAGGGACAGCAACAAGGAACGCGGGGAGGGGTGGAAAGAAAGCATAACTGTTGAAACATGCCTTTTATCGGCAAGGCGAAAGAGTTTCCGGGATATCGGATCAGGGGGAGAAAGACAATCAACAGTCAGGAATGATACCGGGGCAGGGAAGCCCGGTCTCATTATAATTCGATTAACTCTATCAGCTCTTCCCTTGAAAAACCTTTCAAAAGACCGGGGTCATCTTCCTTGATGACACTGTCCATGAGATTTTTCTTTTTATCGATAATGGCAGCAATTTTTTCTTCAAGGGTTCCTCTGGTAACAAGCTTGAAGACCTGAACGCCCCGGGTCTGACCGATCCTGTGGACCCTGTCTGTAGCCTGGTCTTCCTTTGCCGCGTTCCACCATCTGTCATAATGGATCACCACAGAGGCTGCAATAAGGTCAATTCCCACACCCCCTGCCCTGAGG
>CAZJOB010000095.1:0-10754 GCA_964547435.1 uncultured Desulfatiglans sp.
CCCAAGTGACCCGTTGAAGGCCCCGATGGGGGTTCTCACAGCACTTACAATAACAGCCTCTCTCATATATTTTCTCCTTTTCTCGGTTAAATAGGCATAATTTTCAGTAAAATTAGTAAATGGTGAGTATAGGTAAAATGACCAGCGGTGTCAAATACAGAAAATAATATTTTTCAGAAACAACCTTATTCCGACAAGCCTCTTTTATAGGTATACTGCGCCCGGTCTGCCATTGATTTGTAATGATAAATGGATACTATCTCATACGCCAGTTTCATCTTGAGACTCTGAATTGAAAGGCTGCCATCCTTAACCCTTTCCTCCATGCGGCCTATTTCATCAGGTGTCCAACTGGTAAGAAGGCGCATATAACCGGTGATGGCATCATCAGGTATATCCATTATTTTACTGTACATCTCTTCATGCTGAGAAAGGATGCGTATATAATTGCCCAGGGATTTGCTCATCTTTCTCTTTCCATCAGTGCCCGGAAGTATGCCCATAATCAGCGCCACATTCGGTTTCTTTCCAAGTGCTGTCATAATCCTTCTGGAGGCGATTACTATATTAAAAAACTGATCAGCGCCGCCCACCTGAACATCAGCGTCCAGGGAGAAGGCGTCATAGCCCTGCAAAAAGGCATATAATGTCTCATGGAGATAAATTTCCTCTCCCCTGTCGGCCCTTGCCCTGAAATTATCACGTTTCATGAATTCCATTATGGAAAACTGAGACGCGAGTTTTATTACCTTCTCAAAGGTAAGTTCCGAAAGCCATTTCGCGTTGTATTCTATAACTGTCTTTTCACTATCAAGGATCTTAAATGCCTGTCTTGCGTACGTCTTTGAATTCTCCTCAACCTCCTCAACAGACAGCCGGGGTCTGAGTTCGTCCTTATCAGAAGGATCGCCAATCAGAGAGGTAAAGTTCCCCACAAGGAATATCACGGTGTGTCCGAGTTCCTGGAATTGTCTTAGTTTACGCATAGGAACCGTATGCCCCAGGTGCAGGTCGGCGTTACGGGGATCAAAACCGCAGTAGACTCTCAGGGGTCTTTTTTCTTTCTCCGCCTCCTTAAGTCTTTCCTTCAGTTCAGCGGTCATGGTCTTCTTTATCTTTTCATCGCCATATTCCGTTCCCTGCATGAGATATTCAACCTGTTCTCTGATATTCATTTTCTCTCCTTCCTGTATTTAATTAATACCTTCCATATTCCCTGGTGGCATCTATCCAGGCCTTGACAAGGTCTCTGTCGCAGTAATCCATCGCTGAGCTTGGTCCCATAATATAGCCCCCGTTCTTTCCCATCACCTCACACCATTCCCTGGTAAACTCACGGACCTTATCCACTGTCCCGGTCTGCAGGAGAGATACAGGAAAACCTCCGGAGATTGGCATGACATCACCTAAAACTTCCTTTACCTTAAACATATTGCTCCGGTCAAACAGGCCGCGTGTCTTGCCCTTTGGCAATTCTGCCAGATAATGAAGCCGGTTGTCCCACACCCCTTCATAAAAGATGCCGGGAATCATGCCGGAGTCAATCAGGTCCAGCATAAAGTCTCTGAGCTGCGGCCAGTAAAATTTTTCAAACTGCTTTATGGACATAAAACCATCGGAACCCCTGTGAAGAGGGAACATAACGACTTTATTGCCTGTCATTCTATGGGCCTGTAAGCACGCCTCAAGATTGATTTTCCGGAATTTCTCCATTGCCGCCAGTAATTTATCAGGACAACGATACATATCTGTCATAACGCCCCTCATGCCCCTCAATGAATCTCCCACAAAATCAAACGGGGCGACACCCATAGCAGCCATATCCATAATGGATGGAAAACCCAGCGCCGCCAATCTCCTGCTGCCCTCCATCATACGCTGCATATGATCAATATTGGCCTGCGCGGCCTTTAGAAGCGTTTCAATAGATTTCATCATGTGTGGCGTCTTGAGAACAGAAAGGCTTCCCATTGAACCATGACCAAGCAGCATCATCGCAAGAGGAGGAAGGGTGGAAAGCCCCTCAAGTTCCGAAAAAACACGCGGCATAAATTTTCTTACAGTAAAGTCGCCCGGGTCGCTGAGCAGATCGTCATACTCATCCTCCGAGATATATTCCCCTTCGACAAACTGGAATGGCTGATCATCCGGAAGACCATGCCCCGGCCATTTTGTCATCCTGTCGCCAAGTATGATATTTGACGCCCCGCTCACACCCCCTCCGGATATCGAATCGGGCTGAAAATATAACGCCCACCTTTCAAGAGCCTCCCGGGCCTTATCGGGATTTTCCTCCAGTTCCACATAGGTCATGCCTTCCAGCCTGGCCAGCATATAACCCAGATTAAGAACGACCGGAATCTGATCCGGCTGTTTCATTTCATAGGCGTCCTGTATTCTCTTTAAACGTTCGGAATGCAATTCCTGTGTTGTTTTAGCCATTTTTTATGTTCCATTTACTGTTTATTGTCGTCTGTTTCCTGTCGACAGCAAGAAAGAGCATGGGTCCGGGACAGCCGGTTATAATTACATGGTGGATAAAGCGGAATCATTTTTATTGAGCCTTTTTTCAATTCCGCTGATTACCTTCCTGATATGTTGCTCCACAAGTTCCTGACCCAGATCGACATCTTTCTTAATTATCGCATCAAATATCTCTTCATGTTCCTTATTGGAAGTTAAACGCTGTTTTCTGGTCGCATTGAATTTTTTTATCAGACTCTGTAACACCCATCTGGCCATAGCGCTGTGGAAAATCGCCAGAGGAGTTATATGCGCCGACTTAGCCAGAAGATAATGGAATTCGATCGATTTTGTACTGAATTCCAGGGCGCCTTCAGGTGAAAAATCAACAAGAAGATTATTGGACTCTTCTATATTATGTTCAATTTGTATAAGGTCTTCTGATGTCGCATTTTCGATCACATATTTTACAATGCTTCGTTCCAGTACAACACGGCTCTCGGCGACTTCCGGAAAGGTAACGCCATCGAGCTGTAAATTATCAATGATAATATCCGCTATCTGGTTTGCGGGGGCCGGTTGAATAAAGGCGCCGCCGCAGCTTCCTTTTCTTATAGATATAAGACCCTTGGTTTCAAGGGTGCGCAGCGCTTCCCTGATTGTCATGCGGCCCACCTGAAACTGTGTGGCAAGATCGCGCTCAGGCGGCAGTTTGTCACCGGCCTTAAAAGTGCCGGAGAGGATCGCCTTTTTTATCAATTCAGCGATATCAGTTGAAGCCCTTCTGTACTGGTATTCTTTAAAGATGTCTTTGTTTGTCACGGCGATCGACTTTATAATATGGTGAATTAAAGGTACTTATTATTGGTATTACCAATTATCAATTTTATTAGATTATTCGACCTTCCCTGTCAAGATTTTTTGCCCGGGCGTCTTATGTGTCCGATATTCTACCTCCCATGTCTTATCGCTGCCGGTGACCATCGAATCGCGTCAGCCACAACAAAATGGCCATCGGTTTTATTGGAAACAGTCACAATTGTTTCTCCTTCCTGAAGATAAAGACCTCCAACCAGGTTCCAGCCTGATACGGCTGAGGCAGCGTTTGAATCAAAATTGAGATCATGATCATCTCCGTTGCTGTCGGTTATGGTCAGATGATATGTGCCCCATTTTCTTCCGGACATTATCCTCTGTTTAAAGGGAATATGCACCTCAAGTTCCCATTCGTCAGCCCGGTTGATATCTGCTGTGAAAACAGCCTTTTTTTCACCGTCGCCCGCTTCGACAACGGTAAAGGTGTGACGATATTTCCCATGGCTGGTAGTGTATGTAATACGCGACCAGACTGAGGGAATAGTGTAAAGATTTCCCACAGGCAGCCCCTGATCTGAAGGAACCTCCTTTTTTTGTCGTGCAGTAACACGCAGACTTCCGGCCCTTTCCCCCTCTGTTACATTGAATCCTGTATCCAGATCATCAACGACTATGTAATCTTCAACAGGTGGAGAATAGGGCAATTCTTCAGATCCCTCTATTGGCGCCTCTTTCTCTATTCTTCCCTCCTCCGGTGCATTTACCTGTAACATGAAGGCCTCCCGGTTCAGGGACAGGTATGGTTCCAAAAATATATTTGCGGGCGGCCTTGAGACTATGGCGCCAAATTGAACAGCGCTTTTACCTCCCATATGTAT
Organism: uncultured Desulfatiglans sp.; assembly: GCA_964547435.1. Lineage (GTDB taxonomy): Bacteria > Desulfobacterota > DSM-4660 > Desulfatiglandales > HGW-15 > CAZJOB01. Next base: position 4,158 of record CAZJOB010000095.1, read on the forward strand.
GGGATCGCTCTTTATGATCTGCTGATTTCCTCCCGCCTCTGTGTAGTAGTACCGAAAACGAAAAAAACCCGGGGCAGGTTCATCATTTCTGATTTTAATCAGAACCTGGTAACGGGGATTTCCATCTTCGGCATCAGGAATCCGGTATATCTTTGCCTGCTCACATATAAATCCGGGCAGGCTTGTGCTTGTTAGCCAGTCACCCAATATATCTTCAAGATCATATCCCAGTGACTTTGCAGCCTTCATCATATCGTTAATAGAATAGGATTGTCCTTCATGAGTTTCTCTGATATCGGCCAGAAGCCGTCCGGTTTTATCCTGTCCAAGCGTATCCAGTATGGACTGTGCAACGGCATTGCCCTTGAGTGTCAGGACATCAACTGTTCGGGCCGGGTCCTTCCAGGGGTCCATATCAACAAGTGAAACCTCAAGGGCATGCTCCCATACTTCAGGCCGGGAAACTGCTATATCTATTGCCGCATTAATAACAGTGCTTCCCGCAAAACGATTGCCTATCAAGGAGTTTACCGCGTTGCCGGCAATACTGGTTATGGCTTCATTCGATAAAAAAAGGTGCGCGGAAAAATAACTTTTTGTTTCCGAAATCAGGAGACAGGAAAGAATCTCCGTCATAAAGTTCAGGGCAAGACCTTCAGGTCCTTTTGCTGAGGTCTGGTGTAAAAAGAAATTACGCGAGCCTCCGGACAGGATATTTCCGCCTGAAAAATCGTTAATAAAAAAGTTTTTTACCCTCTCCCACTTGGCCTTTTGCATGCCGCCTTCCTTATCTTTGAATTTATCCGGATCACGAAAGGCCGAGTCAAAACGCGCTGTTGGAAAACCCGCCTCCCGCATAAGCAGCATCCCTGGAGGCGCCATAGTGGTATCCAGCCGCCATCCGCCGCCATAACTGCGCAGGATATTGGGAACCTCCACCAGGGTAAGGGCGCCATACGGATACTCAAGGCCGTATTCCGCCGACTCTTTGAACCGTTCTCCTGTCCACTCTCGAATGTTTTCTGCTGTTTCAGCAAGACTCTCAAGGTTTTTAACATGTCTCCTGTCCATTAATATTTCCAGAGTCACCCCTTCAACTTCCATGGAACGGCTCTCGAATACGGCGGCGATAAAGGCCACCTCCGGGACAGGTTTAGAAGGGGAAAAATGAAAAACCTCTCTTTTATTATTCTCCTCCACCCTATGACGCCTGCCAGGACCTGCGGCCAGCCATCCCTTTGGAAGATCAACCTTCAGATCCACATAAAAATAATCAGCAGCCCGGACACGCGGATCATCCCGGTCTTTTTCCGGGCCGGATGCGGGAAGCCAGCGCAGACCAGGCATCAGCGCGATATAGGACTTTTCAAACACCCCGGGAGCCTCTCCCAGGAATATATTTTTACCCTTTTCCAGACTCGATATCTTCCGGTCTACCGGTGTTTCAAGAAAAGCGAATCGATTATCCGGTCTCCCCTTTGCTTTCAGGTGAATTGTCGATTCCTCTCCGGGTTCCAGGACCTTTGGCAGTGTGATCTCAAGCAGGCCACCCTCGTGAATAAAAGTTATGGTCTTTTCCGAAGAATCCGAAACACTTTTTACATCAAGTCCGGGATTGAGTGAAAAAACCGCTTTATGCAAAGATTCATTATCCGGCGCCGCGTAGGTTATATCAAGGTCAAGAAACATCTCTTTACCGGGCAAGATGCTTATATCACCTTCAATCTTTTTTAAGTCCGGAATACTTCCCTCGCTGGCACCCGCGTGTATCTCCTTCCATGTTTCAATGACCTTCATGTCATATCTGTTTTTAAAATACACAGCGCCTGAAAGGAGAAAGGCAAATACCATGACAATAACGCTACCGGCTATAAGGTTCAGGCGCGGTCCCCTGTCAAGACGCGGGTGAACGGCAGCGCTGAATCCAAGCAGGCTGAGTGCGGCAAAAAGAACAGATAATCTCTGCATCAGGCCCTCTGGAGTAGCAAGTTTGCGGATTATCTCCGAAGGGAAGGCGGGGCCGTTAATGCCGATAATATCAAACAGCATGCCATAATCAGCCGGAAGTTTCATGGTCGCCCAGTAGGACAGCCCAGTAAGGACAAGTAGAATAATCGCTGAAACCAGGCGGTTGCGGACCAGAAGGGTAATAAAAAATACCATGGCTATGGCAAATGACAATGATGGGACAGCCATTATGAACAGAAAGGAAAAGATGGAGAAGATCTCCATGGGCTCCCCTAAGGACAGGGCAAGTCCCCTCATTATCAGGCCGAGTAGTTGGATGATGACCATGAGCAATGCAGCCGGAATCCATGAGCAGAGAAAAATGCCAAGAAATCTTCCGGCAACCAGTTCAAGATTGCTGTAGGGTCTCGAATCCAGCACCTCAATAATCCTCTCTCTTTGATCCCTTGCCCTTATGTCAAAGGCCAGAAAAATGGTCCCCACAAGAAAGATAATGGAATATAACAGCCCTATGGCGCTTAAAAGAAAGCGGGGGGTGACAGCGCCGACGGTTCCTGAATAGGATGATAAAAAGCCGTGCAATGCGGCGTAATAAAAAAAGAGGATAATAGCCACAAGATAAGCGAGGCATAAAAATATCCAGTAACGCGCGAGACGCCTCGTAATAAGGCCTTCTGCCCTGGCAATCGCCATGACCTGTTTAAAACGCATCATGTGAGTATCTCCTTCGTTTTTTATTCAATGCCACTCGGCGCTGTTAGAGGATAGAAACACCCCTGCCTCTCAGGTAGTCCTTTAATTCTCCAATGCCTATGATCCCGAAATGAAACACTGAGGCAGCAAGAAGTATTGTGGCCCCAGCCTCCACTGCCTGGTAAAAATGACTCAGTTCTCCCGCTCCGCCCGAGGCCACCACTTCAGCGGAAACCGCCTTCCTGATTGCCCTGATCACAGGAAGATCATATCCGGTGCGAACACCATCTCCCGCCTTGCTCGTGGGAAGAATCACCGGCACGCCGAATTCATCTACACGCCTTGCCCATTCTATTGCGTCCGCTCCCGTGGCTGTTCTTCCGCCGTCTATATAGACCTCATAACCCGACGGCATTTTTGCATTCTGATCCACATCAATTGCCACGGTCACCTTTTCCGCTCCAAAGGCCTTGATCATCTCCCCTATCACTTCAGGCCTTCTGAATCCGGCGCTGCTTATGGATACCCTGTCCGCCCCGGCGTTCAGGACTGCTTCTGCAGATCTGACGTCCGATATGCCTCCGCCCACTGTAAAAGGGACTGAAGTTGCTTCGGCAACCCGCTTTACCACATCGAGCATGGTGGATCTTCCTTCCACAGTGGCTGTGATATCCAGAAGGCCGAGCTCATCAGCGCCTGCCTCACAATAGGCCCTGGCGCATTCAACCGGATCGCCTGCGTCTTTTATATCAACAAAATGCACACCCTTTACAACGCGCCCGTTCTGCATGTCCAGACAGGGCATTATTTTTATTGTCTTATTCACCTATTCCTCCTGTTTATGTTTTATTGCATCAATTTCCACTGCATTACTCGGTCATTATTCGATATTCTCTTCTATTTCTTTGGTAAACTTCAGAACCCCTTTCTCAATTTTTGTTGTCAGGGCTGTTAAATCGTTGAAATCCGGATCATCAATCAATACGTGTTCGATAATCGAATCAACGCCCTTCTCCTGGTTTACCAGCCGGTATTTATTCCACCCGCTTTTTTTTATCATTTCCCAATATCTTTTCTGCACCTGCCTGTTTACTCCTGACAGCCATACTTCAAACCGAAATGCTTCATGAAGAAAAACAATCGCTATCTTTAATTTCCGTTCCTTAATGGATTTCGGAATAATCGAAAAATATGTCATATCCATATATCCATAATAGATATTTCCAGGAACATCATATTCAGGAAACTTTTTCGAAAAATGGGTTCTCAAACCCATGATATATTCCATCAGGCCCCTGTATGCCACCTGAACAGCGCCTTTCTTCAACTGTTTTTTATATTCATTTATGCATTCCTGAAATGACGTCATTTTCTCCTCTCTTTTTGTTAATACCTATAATTTCAGACAGCTTTCAACCGATCTCCAGAATATATGTTCCCTAATCTGATTTTTTGTCCAGTTCCTGTGATCCCATTCTTCCCCGCTTAAATCATCTCCGGCGTACAGGTATTGTCCGAACTTCACATTCCTGAACCTCGCTGTGGCAATAAAGGCTGAGCATTCCATATCAACCGCAATACAGCCTTCATCTATACGCTGTTTAATCTTGTTTTTTGTCTCCCTGAATGGCGCGTCGGTTGTCCATGTTCTCCCGACGATATAAGGTGTCCCATCCGTTTTCATCTCGTTTTCAAGAACCTTCACCGCCATATCATCCATCTCAATAATCCTTTCCGGAGGGTGATAATGGTAAGACGTTCCCTCATCCCTTAATGCCGAAGAAGGTATGATTATCTTTCCAACCTGAATATTCTTCTTTAACACGCCCGCGCCTCCGCAGGCAACGAACCTTTTAAAGCCGTATCCTATAGCCTGTTCAAAACATAAAACTGCCAGGGGAGCGCCAACACCGGAATAATAAATTCCCACATCCTTTCCCTTATGGTTGATGCTGTATAATGTAAAATTACCAGCGTCCTTCATGATCCTGCCTATTTTTTTGGCGCCTCTTTCGCGGACAACCTTCTCAACAACCTCGGGGAAAAAGGTGATTACACAGCAGTCGGCATCATCATGCCTTTGGACTCGTTCAAAGGGATTGAGTAATGCAGGGGAATCGTTCTCAAACTCGAGTAATGGGATATCCATGTATTTCAAGAACCTTTTTTATTCAAATGGATTATACCCCGGCTTTTTGTATAACTTTTCAGATTGATTAAGGATATCCGGCCTGAATACCGTATCCGCCCAGTCATCAGGTCTGATTTCTTCAATAGCAACAGAAACAGATCTGTCATCACATCCGGCAATGACTACTACATTTTTAGCAATCTCTTCGGCAAGCCTGGTCTTCTGTTCCTCGGTTCTTCCGGGGTATAGTTTTACAATAACGTGAGGCATATGACCTCCTTATCTATCTCCCTTTATCCGATGCCCAACTGGGTGTTAAAAGATATCATGTTAGCATAGGCTGTTGCTTCCACTTCCTTTCCGTTTTGAAAACGTATAAAAACAGCTTCAGGAAACACTAGTTTTTTGCCGGTCGGGGCATTTCCCATCAGTTCACCCTTGAATGTTCCGCGCATGGTAAACCGCGCTGCCACTGTGTCACCTTCCGCGATTAGCTCTTCAATGGTAACATTTAAGTCTGGGAATGCCGTTCGCATCCCCCCTATAAACTCCTTGAAGCCGCTGATGCCATTGATGTCATGAGTGGGGAAATGGTAGATGTAGTTCTCTGCCAGAACCTCTTCCGCTACTGCCAGGTTTCCCTTATTTACAACCTCATTTATAACCCTCCTTACAATCTCCTTGTTTTCTTCTGTTGACATAATACTTCCTCCTTTTATTTTAAATCCTTTTAATTTTTTCATTTCCTGATTTTTTGGTCAGGAAATATGACGTATTAATCCCTGTCAGCGGCATTAATTTTCGCAAGGATCTCATCAGCGTCTTCCGGATACATCTCCCTGAGACAATCCGGACACAGCCCGTGGCTGAAGCGTGTATCAGTATGCTCCGACACATACGCCTCGAGGCGTGACCAGATCCCTTTATCATCACGCACCTTTCTGCAACGTGAGCACATGGGCAAAATGGAACGTAATGTCTTGATCTCCGACAGGGCGCGCTCCAGAGACTGCGTCTTCTCCTTCAACTGGTCCAGGTACCTGCTGTTGGCCAAGGCAATCGCAGCCAGCTCTCCAAAAACAGAGGCGATTTCAGCGTCAGCACCGGTAAAGTCCGAAGGCTTGTTAGCCAGGCCCATGATCCCGACAGTCTTGCCCTGAATATTCAGGGGCGCGAACATCACGTTTTTTAAAACAACATGCCCTTCCGGCATGAACTTCACCCATTGGCTGTTCATAAAATCATTGTCATAAACAGCCTCGCGCGTTTCATAGGCAATTGCGCGAAGCCCCCTGATGGGCATGGGCAGGGCAGGATCCACCGAACAGGGCTTTCCCCCGGACTCCAGAAACAGCACCTCGTTTTCCTGTCCATCAGGACTCAACAGCGCGACATACCCTGAAACCGCGCCGGTCATTTCGCAGCACCGGTCAAAGATTTCTCTGGCCGCTTCGGCAAAACTCTGTTTTTCCAGAACCGCCCGGGCGCCATGTATAACAGCATTAAGCTTTTCTTCAGCGGAAGGTGTTTTAATCATGGTTTTTACTCCCTGATATCTCCCTTAATATATAAAGCACATCCTCCATACCGATTCGTCCGTCGCCGTTTACTTCCTCTTTTATATATATCTCCGCATCCGAATCTATATTGGTGCATGCCTGAATCGCAAGGACTGCATCCTTGAGGTCAATAACTCCGTTGTCATCAAGATCACCGACGGTGCTTAAGACATTGATTAGAATTTCAGCAGGATCAGAATAACTGTAATTGTCATAGATCTGAAAAGTGAATCTGTCTGTTCCTGA
>CAZJOB010000096.1:0-10747 GCA_964547435.1 uncultured Desulfatiglans sp.
ATAACCATCGACAGAGAACATGCAAGGCCGGTTATTGTTTTCAGCCAAACAGGAGGTGTGGATATAGAGGACACGGCTGAAAGGGCGCCGGAAAGAGTGCTAAGCGAATATATCTGTCCTGCTGTCGGCTGGAGCGCATTTCATGGACGCAATCTGGTCTACAGTCTTGACCCCGTGCCCATGCCCGAAAATATCAGGGAGATTATGGCTGTGCTGGAAAATATTTATAATTTGTTTGTGAGCCATGACTGTTCTCTTGTTGAGATCAACCCCCTGGTTATTGCTAAAAAGGGAGAGGTAATAGCACTGGATGCCAAGATGGAGGTGGATGATAACGCCCTTTTCAGACAAAAGGAGATGATGAAACTCGAAGATGAAAGGGAAAAGGAGCCTGTTGAGGTCGAGGCTGCAAGATATCATCTCAACTATATACGTCTTGAAGGAAATGTCGGCGCCATGGTTAACGGCGCGGGGCTTGCCATGGCGACAATGGATGCAATAAAGATGGCAGGGGCTGAACCGGCCAATTTCCTTGACGTGGGCGGAGGCGCCGATGAGGAGATGATTGAAAAGGGCTTTACAATTCTGCTTGATGATAAAAAGGTAAAGGCAATACTTATAAATATTTTCGGTGGAATTCTGAGATGCGACGTGCTGGCAAGAGGTGTTTTGTCGGCAATTGAAAAGCATGAGGTAAAGGTTCCTCTTATAATTCGTCTGGAAGGTACAAACGCAGAACAGGGAAGAGACATACTAAAAGAATCAGGTCTTGAATTTTTGATGGCACGTGATATGACAGAGGCGGCGGAACTTGTAAAGAGGCATGTTCGTTCAGGGTGACCTTTCACGAGTTCATCAAGATTTGTTTGTATTGTTTTCGGGTATAAAAAATGAGCATTCTTGTTGATGAAAGAACCAGAGTTGTGGTATCAGGCATAACAGGCAAAGAAGGTTCTTTCCATACGCAACAGATGTTGAAATACGGCACTTCGGTTGTGGCCGGTGTGACTCCCGGAAAGGGAGGCTTGAAGGTAGAATCTGTTCCTGTTTATAACACATTGAGGGAAGCGGCCAGGAACGAGGGTGCTAATGTTTCGTGCATATTTGTACCGCCCCCATTTGCCCCGGATGTGATTCTCGAGGCTATAGAGGCGGGCATGCCTCTTATAGTTTGCATTACTGAAGGCATTCCGACACTTGATATGGTAAAGGTTGTTGATTGCCTGAAAAACAGCGAAAGTGTTCTTATAGGCCCCAATTGTCCGGGTATAATATCTCCCGGCAAGGCAAAAGTGGGCATCATACCGGCGCACATACACAAGCCGGGGAACATAGGAGTGATTTCCCGAAGCGGAACACTCACCTATGAGGTCATGCACCAGTTAACCGGCGCGGGTCTCGGTCAGTCGACTTGTATCGGTATAGGGGGTGATCCGATAGTGGGGTCATCCTTTATCGATCACCTCAAAAGATTTAGAGATGATCCTGAAACCAGGGGTGTTGTACTCATAGGAGAAATAGGCGGGAGCCATGAAGAGAACGCGGCTCGATATGTAAAAACCTGTTTCAACAAGCCTGTGGTTGCCTTTATCGCGGGTCAGACAGCGCCTTCAGGAAAAAGGATGGGGCACGCCGGCGCGATTATATCCGGCGGCAGGGGAAGGGCTGAAGACAAGATCAGGGCCTTTAAAAATGCCGGCATTGCAGTCGCACGCGATCTTGGGAAAATTGGCGAAACCGTGCTTGAAGTTATGGGGAAGGAGTAATTAAAAAGATCAGTAATTAAAATCCGGGTGAATCATGAATGCTTTTCTTGACTTGCTGATTCAATACTGTTATTTTTCATCTAATTTTTTAATACATGGAGGACATAATGTTTGGCATAGGCATGCCCGAACTCATAATCATTCTGATAATCATACTTATCATTTTCGGCGCGGGAAAGCTTCCTGAAATAGGCAGCGGAATAGGAAAAGGAATCAGGAATTTCAGGAAGGCAACAAAAGAAAAGCCCGAAGAAATAGATTCACCCAAAGAGAAGAGCAACAGCACTGAAGAGGACGATTAGGCCCCCATTTTTTCAGAACGGGATATCATCATCAGGGATGGATATGGGTTCCTCTACAGGATGACGCTCATCCTGAGACTGGGCTGTGCCGCCTTCCCGCCTTGGGGACCCCAGCATCTGCATTACAAGTGCGTTTATTTCAGTCGTATAGCGTTTGATCCCATCCTTGTCTTCCCAGGAACGAGTCTGAAGTCGTCCCTCAATATAGACCTGTTTCCCTTTGTGAAGATATTCTCCGCATATTTCACCCAGACGTCCCCAGGCGACGATTCGGTGCCATTCGGTTTTTTCTTCCTTTTCGCCTTCTTTGTTGGTCCACTGTTCGGTTGTAGCCAGAGTAAAATTGGCGACAGTTGAGCCCGAGGGTGTATATCTTACTTCAGGATCGCCGCCAAGATTGCCGATCAAAATAACCTTATTCACACTCGCCATTTGTTTCGTCCTTTCCGAATTTTTTTTTAATTTACAGTTTAAGGAAATCTAGCACATGGTTTGCGAATAAATCAAGGGATTTTACAACCTATGAAAAATCATTGTTGTCCAAAACTTTTATCAGCGCAGAGTTGACTCAAACCGATATAAGATGTAATGTACTGTTTCTATTTATTAATTAGGGAGAATGCCGCTGATGTTGAAGATAATCCCCCTGGGAGGTCTGGGAGAAATCGGGCTCAATATGATGGTATTTGAGTATGATCAAACCATCATGGTGATCGACGCGGGGTTGATGTTTCCTGAAGAGTATATGCCAGGCGTGGATATGGTTATTCCTGATTTCAGTTACCTTGAAGAGAACAGGGAAAGGGTAAAGGGAATTATTCTTACTCATGGTCACGAAGATCATATAGGGGCTGTTCCTTTTCTTTTAAAGCGAATAAATGCCCCTGTTTACGGCACAAACTTTACTATCGAATTGCTGAAGGAAAAGTTATCCGAGTATGAATTTGAGGAAGAGGCTGTTCTGAACAAGGTTAAGGCGGGCGAAAAAACCTCGCTGGGACCTTTCACCCTGGAATATATCGCGGTAAATCACAGCATTATAGACGGCGTCGGCCTTGCCATTGAGACCCCCGAGGGTATAATAATCCACTCCGGAGATTTCAAGATAGACTATACCCCTGTGGACGGGTATTTTACCGATCTTAACAGGTTTGCCCATTATGGAAAAAAGGATGTCTTGATGCTTTTTTCCGATTCTACAAATATCGAGAAAGAGGGCTTTACACTCAGTGAAATGGATGTGAGGGAGACCCTTGAGGATATTTTTCAAAGATCCAATGGCAGGCTGATAGTCGCAGTCTTTGCCTCAAATATAGCGAGAATAGGCCAGATAATTGATCTGTCGATAAAATTCAACAGGAAGATAGTCTTTAGCGGAAAGAGCATGAAGACCAATGTCAGGATCGCGGAAAATGAAGGATGCCTGACCATTCCCGATGATATAGAGATCAGTGAAAAGGCCATAAAACATGTGCCCGACGACAGAGTCACGATAATAACCACGGGAAGTCAGGGAGAACCCATGTCGTCTCTCACCCGAATGGCCGGGGGCAACCATAAGGACATACATATCGGAAACGGGGACACGATAATACTCTCATCGAGGTTTATACCGGGTAATGAAAAGGCTATTACTTCCATTATAAACAGCCTTTATCGCCAGGGTGCTCAGGTGATATATGAGAAGGTATCGGATATACACACCTCCGGACATGCCCATCAGGAGGAGTTGAAATTGATGCTGAGCCTTGTTAAGCCGCGATTTTTTATTCCCATACACGGAGAGTACCGGCATCTGGTAAAGCATACGCAACTGGCCGGGATGACAGGGCTTGTTCGGGACAACTGCGTTCTCGCGGAGAACGGGGATATTATCTGCTGTGAGAATGGGAAAGTATTCCTGTGTGACAAAATACAGACCGGAAGGGTCCTTGTCGATGGCAAGGGCGTTGGCGATGTGGGAGAACTGGTCCTTCGTGACAGAAGAAAACTCTCAGGCGATGGCATCGTGATAGTGCTTCTTGCCCTTAATGATAAGACAGGCGGGGTTATTTACGGTCCGGATATAGTGTCCAGGGGTTTTGTTTTTGAAGATCAAAAGGGAGATATTATTGATCAGGCAAAGGTCATAGTAATGGAAATTCTTGACGAGATTGAAAGCCCTGCGCATATTGACAGGGCCGAGCTGGCTCCTGAAATAAAAAGGAAATTAAAAAGGTATTTTTTCAAGGTTATTGAGCGGAGCCCTATGATCCTGCCCATAATTATTCCTGTTTAATAATGCTTTACTGTTTATGAAAAATAATACATTATTACACTCTAAAATTACAGGAAGGTGCCTGATCAATTGAGCCATAAAACAAAGTTAAACGAAAGCACTCAAAAAAGAGAAGAGCCCATCAGAAAAGAGATCAGGGGAATTATATTCATATTATTCTGTATAATTCTTGGCGTAAGCCTGTTTACCTATCATCATGACGACCCTCTGTTTTTTATCAAAACCGGTGACAGCGATAATGTACATAATCTGTTCGGAGTAATAGGCTCTCATATCTCAGGATACCTTTTTCGATTAATCGGATTTTCATCCTTCTGGCTTGTAGCAATATTTTTTATTATGTCGGTGTTGTCTTTTCTGGGCCGTTCTCTTCTTCCTCCCCTTAAAAGTCTTATCGCCGTTATGTTTCTTGTCATATCCTTTTCCGGCTTAATGAGTCTTCAGTTAAATGGTGTCATCGAATATCGTGGGGGTGATCTTAACAGCGGAGGATATATCGGGGAGATAATCTCCAAAACGATGGTGGAATATCTGAATCCTTTCGGCGCAAGTGTGCTGCTGTTCACAGTATTTATAATATCTCTTATGATATGCACCCATATTTCATTTAGCTGGATTTTCTCGAAAATATACCTGCATTTTTTATTTTTATTCAGGGGGATAAAGGAGTACTGCACAAAAAAGATTGAAAAAAGAAAGAAGAACAGAACAAGAAAAGAGATCATCAGGATTGAGAAGACAAAAAAGAGAACAAAGGTTAAGATTGTCGAACCTCGCAAGCCTGCACCCAAAAAGCCGGAACAGGAGTTATTTCCTTTCATGAGCTCCACAGGGGAATTCAAACTACCTTCCCTCGATCTTCTGGATGATCCGCCCAGGGATAAATGGGTTGAAATCCAGAAGGAAAGCCTTGAGATGAACGCGAGACGCCTTGAAAAAAAGCTGGCGGATTTTGGCGTTGAAGGGGAGGTCATGGAGATTCTTCCGGGTCCTGTTATAACCATGTATGAATACAAACCCGCTCCCGGAATAAAGATAAGCAAGGTGGCAGGACTTGCCGATGACCTGACACTCGCTCTCAGGGCGCCCAGCGTCAGAATTGTGGCCCCCATTCCCGGAAAGGCCGCTATAGGCATTGAAATAGCGAATAATCAAAGAGATCACGTCTACCTGAAGGAGGTCCTTTCGTCACAGGAGTTTAAGGACTCCAATAATAAACTCACCATAGCGCTCGGAATGGACATTACAGGGAATCCTGTTATAGCCGACCTTGTAAGGATGCCTCATCTTCTTGTGGCAGGGGCCACGGGAACCGGAAAGAGCGTTTCACTCAATTCCATGATCAACAGCCTGTTGTTCAAACTGTCTCCTGATATGGTAAAAATGCTGATGATCGACCCGAAAAGGATAGAACTCTCCATATATAAAGATATTCCTCATCTGCTTTATCCCGTGGTTACCGAACCAAAGGAGGCGACAAGACTGCTGAGATGGACGGTCCAGGAGATGGAGCGGCGGTATATGCTTCTTTCGGACAGAGGCGTCAGAAATATAGACGCCTATAACAAAAAGGTTGCCAAACAGAATAAGGAAAGCGACGCTTCAGAGGCCCAAGGGACAGATAAACCGCTCCCCTATATTATTCTCGTTATTGATGAACTGGCCGATCTTATGATGGTCTCTTCCAGAGATGTGGAAGAATCCATTACCCGCCTGGCTCAAATGGCAAGGGCCTCTGGCATACATCTTATAATAGCGACGCAAAGGCCGTCTGTTGATGTCCTTACGGGTATAATCAAGGCGAATTTTCCTACCAGGATATCCTTTCAGGTGTCATCAAAGGTCGATTCCAGGACAATCCTGGATACGATAGGCGCTGAACACCTTCTCGGGGAAGGGGATATGCTATTCATGCCCCCGGGCGTGGGAAGGCTTACCAGAATTCACGGGGCATTTATTTCAGAGGATGAGGTAAAGAGGGTTACAGATTTTCTGAGAACTCAGATGAAACCGGATTATGATTCAAGTATTGTGGATCATGTGGCAAAGGGTGAGGAGATCGAAGAAGAGGAGATGGAAAAGGATGAAAAATATGAACAGGCCATTGATGTTGTTATTCAGACAGGCCAGGCATCCATTTCCATGCTTCAGCGAAAACTCAGAGTCGGTTATAACAGGGCCGCCCGAATGATCGAGATCATGGAAAAGGAAGGTATTGTGGGCCCATCTGACGGCGTAAAGGCGAGGGATGTATATGGCAGAATGGAATAGATTCATAAGACAATCAGGTCTGACCGGCGTTGCAAAAATTGATGGTCTCGTAAAAAGTCCAAAAAACGTCATTCCCGCGCAGGCGGGAATCTATAAGTGTCCAAAAACACTGGATTCCGCGATCAAGTCGCGGAATGACATACATGAAAAATCGATTTTTTACGAGATCATCAAATTTGTCTTGGTGCTTTTTTTTGTTCAGGTCTTTTCTATGACAATCTGTAACCATATTCAGGCGGATGAAGGTCTGGAAAGTATTCTTAAAGGAGTTCTTGAAAGATATAACGGCCTTAACGGCCTTTCGGTTGATTACCGGCGCGAGATAATAACAAAATCCATGTCAATGCTGGGGGATGATGTCGAATCCGACCTCGCTGAAGGCGTCTTTCTGTTTATGCCGCCACATTATCTGAAGGTGCAGCAGGAAAGCCCTCAAAAGGAATTCATTTATGCAGATAATGAAAATATGTACTGGTATATTCCGGAAGAAAAGGTCGCATATAAATATCCCGTGAATACACTGGCAAAGGAACTGGAGATATTAAGCAGCCTGTTTACGGGTATGATGAATATCGAGGAGGATTTTGAAGTAATCCCCGATCCGCAGGAAGACAGTCAAACCTTTAATCTGAAGCTGATACCCAGAGTAACATGGGAGGAACTGGACCACGTAAGGGTATCGATCGACCGTGAAAAATATCATCTTCTGACCGTGGAGATAGTAAATCTGATAGGAAGCATCACCAGGTTCAGACTGGATGAATTCAAACCAAGGGATGACCTCACGAAAGAGATTTTCATATTCCAGGTCCCTGAAGGGGTAAGGGTTATAGAGGAAGAGTAGAAAAAGGATTTTTTATTTTGTCTCTGGTATATATTGATCTCGATGATGTCCTTTCCAAAACTACATGCAGTTATGTGGAAATAATAAAAAAGGAATTCAACAGGGCAGTTCAGTTCGAAGATATCCATTCCTTTGATCTGAGAACCTCTTTCAACCTCTCCAGCGAAGAGTTTGATCACTTTTTTGCGCTGGTCCATAAGCCGGATATCATCCTTGATCTGGAACCAATGGAAGACTCCATTGAGACGCTCAATAACTGGGTGAACAGGGGTCTTGACATCTGCGTCATCACCGGGCGCCTCACCTCATGTTACGAGTCGTCTCTTGAATGGCTGAACAAGAACAGGGTGCCATTCAGTTCATTTTTGATGGTAAATAAATATTCAAGACCCGATTATGACAAAAGGATATCCATTTCATCTGTGGAACTGTACAAAATGAAATTCCTTTTTGCAGTGGAAGATTCACTGGAGATGGCGGGACGCATATCTTCTGAGATGCGGATTCCTGTGGCCCTTTTTGATCGTCCGTGGAACCGGTCAAATGGTGTTGCGGGCATAAGGCGATGTGAAGGGTGGAGAGAGGTATTTAATGCATGTGAAGAATTTTTGTCATGAAATCTAATATTACATTGATCGGCATGCCGGGCGCAGGAAAAAGCACAACAGGAATAATACTGGCAAAACTGATATCATACAACTTTATAGACACTGATGTGCTTATACAGGCAAACCGGAAAAAATCATTACAGGATATCCTGGATGAAAACGGCCACATAACCCTGAGAAGGATAGAAGAGGAGGAGATACTGAAAATCAGGGTAAAAGAGCATGTTATCGCGACAGGCGGAAGCGCTGTTTACAGTCCTTCTGCCATGAGACACCTGAGCGATATGTCTTTTATCGTGTTTTTAAAGGCGGATTATGAGGCGCTGAAAAAGAGGATAAGGAACTTTGAATCCAGGGGAATCGCAAAGGCGCCTGATCAGACATTTGAGGGACTGTACAGAGAAAGGCAACCCCTTTATGAAAAGTATGCTCAATTGACCATTGACTGTAATACTGTCAGACAGGAAGAAGCAGCGGCACAGATCATGACACGGCTTTCAGATTTTTGATCTCCTCCCTGACCGAGGAGACCCCTTTGAGCTCATCTTCGGAAAACAGATCAAGGGTGGGCATGTGCCCGAGCCTGTGCAGCAGATCTATATTGTCTTTGAGATAATCGGATTCAATCATTCTTACACCTCTCAGTTCATGAAATTTTGTTACAGAATACTACAAATAAGGCAAAAGAATAACAAGTAATTTTTGACCACTGTTGTCCAAAATAAACTGAAAGCAGCTTTTGTGTTTAATAAAATCGGAAAGTTATGCAACAAGTAATATCGAGCTGCATGATTCCGGGTCTCACTGAACCATGTTCGTTCATTCCGGGAGAACCCCAGTCTCTCTTTGCGCTGCATGATCTCCGGCAAAATCAAAATGCCCTACAAGTGCTTTTGGTTTTTCCGTATACCTTAAACCTTTAACCTTAAACCTGGTTTAAACCGTTTCAAGATCACTATGAGTTACATAGTTGCTTTTGACTTCTATCAAAAACGTAAAAAATTTTAAAAATCCCCCTTGACTGATTTTTAACCGTGATTATATTTTGATCAAAATATGACATATCATATTGATAATACAGTAATTATCAAAGGAGGTGAATGACATGTTACTTATTAGGAGAGATTCTGACTGGCCATTTATCAACAAAAGTCCTTTTGACGAATTGAACCGAATGAGAAGGGAGATGGACAGGCTCACCGAAGGAATTTCAAGAGGAGTTTTTCGCGGACCGGGAGCCGGAGTATATCCGCTGATAAATCTGACGGAGAACAGTGAAAACTATTTTCTCCGCGCGGAACTTCCCGGCATCAAAGCGAAGGATATTGAAATATCCGTTACGGGTGACAGTATATCCATTACCGGCGAAAGAAAGATTCCCACTGAAGATGAAAGCGCGAAATATCACAGGAAAGAGCGGGAATCCGGAAAATTCAACAGGATTATAACCCTTCCCGGGCAGATCAACGCCGATAAAGTTAAGGCAAAAAGCGTTGATGGAGTGCTGACTATTACTCTTCCAAAGGCGGAGGAGGCAAAACCTAAAAAGATAACAGTCAGTTAAAAAAAGATAGAAAGGAGGAATCAACCATGACCGAAGCTGAATCAAAAGCATTGCAGGCTAAGGAAAAGTCCGAAGTATCGAGCGCGGCCGAGCAGACAAAGCCCGGAGTGGTTTTTACTCCGGATGTGGATATATTTGAAACTGAAAAGGAGTTGACCCTTCTGGCTGATTTGCCTGGCGTAAAATCTGAAGATCTGACCATTGATCTGCGTGACAATGTGCTTACCCTTGATGGCGATGTCAAGGCGCCTGAAGATGCAAATGAAGTGGATCTTTTCAGAGAATACAGGACAGGCAAATATTTCAGGCAGTTCAACCTTTCCGAAATGATCGATCAGTCTAAAATCGAGGCAAAAATTACAGATGGAGTTCTAAGGCTGCAACTTCCCAAGATAGAGGCGGCCAAACCGCGTAAGATTACTGTAAAGGCATCCTGATTATTGGATTGCGTAGGGCAGGGAGCAAGGATTTAAAAGGTCCTATCACATCTCTGCCCATTTTTTTTACATGACCATTTGGATTTTATACAGGATATATACTTCTGGTTTTTTATTGACTAAGGAGTTAATATATGCGGAAAGATTACTATGTGGTTCTCGGTATAAGCAAAGGGTCTGATCTAAATAAAATAAAAAGGGCATACCGTTCTATAGCAAAAAAATATCATCCTGATGTCACATCCGAAAGGGAAGGTCTGGAGAGGTTTCTGGAAATAAAGGAGGCCTACGATACACTGAGTGATGAGTCCAGAAAAAAGCTTTATGACAGGGATCTTGAAAAACAGGAAAAGCCTTTTAAGATAAGGAGGGCGCCCGATTCAATGAGGGAAAGGGCTTTTCGAATGGACAGCCTGGAATCCATGTTTTCTTCGGAACCGGATGAGTTTTTTGAAGGGTTTGTTCCGGGATTTTTCGAATCCCTCAAGGGCCCGGAAGGGAAAAGGATCTTTTTATTGAGGCTGTTCTTACGCCGGAGGAGGCTGCCTGCGGAGGGCTTTATCCCATTACAATCCCTGTTCTGGAACCGTGCCCAAACTGTTCCAGGTCAGGCATCTGGGAGGGCTTTTTCTGTCCTCTCTGTGACGGTTATGGAAGAGTTCAATCTGAGAGGAGCT
>CAZJOB010000097.1:0-10713 GCA_964547435.1 uncultured Desulfatiglans sp.
CAGTCCGGGACCGCAGCCGAAATCAGCTATTTTGAAGTCCCTGCCGATGTTGAACTCAGATGCGATCCATTCCACAGATCGATTGATGAAATTCGCGTTTCGCGAAGAAACGTCGATGGCCTCATTGAGGTGGAACGAGAGCATCTGCTTTGATGTATGTTCATCGGTCCACAAATCGCTTGCGGTGTAAAATTGATACGGTTTTGGCCGTTCGTTGATCCTCTCCAACTCTTCAAACATTCTCTTTCCTTATCTTATTACACACCAACCCGGTTGATGTTGGGTGTTGTTTTTTACTTGATGTTTATCTGTTTTTTATATGGCTATAGCCATACAGCCCAGTCGTTGTAGTTAAATGTTTCGCTTCCATGATGTAATTTGCCTTTATTTTTTAACTCTTGAAACGCATTGCACATTCTGGTCAATATCTCTGGCTGAATATCAAGGGTATGGTGTGCTGGAAATGCATGCTTTACCAGGCAGTACAAAGTTTTAATCTGTTTCTATGAGGTTGACAACTTATCAAAGAGCGTCACCCTTTAACTCAATCAACTTGCCAACAAACCAACTATATATAGCTACCTATCCTCATCCAACCAGGCGAGAATTGGACCTTCGAATGCGGTTGCTACTCGCTCAAGCACTGCTTTTGCCTCCTCCTGATTCAGATAACAAAGAGATTCATCATCGAGCCCGACAGTACTCAAATTGAGGTACTCAACTTCACCATTGCTCCTATGTCTCCATACACTCAGACCAAATCTCTTGCCAAACTTCGTGCGCCCCATGTACACAACACCTTCCTGCCCTTGCGAATTGGTGCGAACCTGCATCGTACCCTCTTTCCACATTGGACTATCCTCTCCAACCTGTTGACGGAACCCAAGCTCCCTCAATCGAGGATACAAAATCCGATTGACCGCGTGCGTAAGCCTGACCGGACCTTTGCGAAGCTCAGCGCTTTTGAACTTCTGAGCCCCTTCAACCAGCAAGGTATACTCGGAATCCAGAGCCATGGATTCGGTGAGTTTCTGAATACCTTCATCGAATTGCTTCTCAGCAAAGACAAGCTCCCTACCCGCCTCAGCCAACTCCCACGCACGCCGTTTGACAGGGTCCTTCAGCTTTTCCGCCAACTGAGCCTGCCACTCTTCCCACTGAGCTTCACTCAGTTCAAACTGTTTTTTCATTTCCTCAATCACATCCTTCCGGGTTTTCATGCCCATCTCTCCTTCTCGATCGCCCAACTGTGAATAAACAGGCAGGCGGCGCCTGCCACCATAAGATTTTTAAAAGATAAAACTTCATGAACCTCAAAAGATCGATTCGACGTTTTAGTAGCCTGTCCTGTTGAATGAAAGGTTATGCTGCTTTTTGGATTTCTTTTGATTCATATTCAGGAAACATAATAATAGCAGGGTGTACATCAAATGCGGTTGCGAGTTGTAGTGCTCTTTTTTTCCCAATTTCTAATTTATCATTTTCAAGCATGCTGATATTTTTGGCATTGATTGAGCAATATTTAGCCAATTCCTCTTGAGTCCATCCTTTCAATTCGCGCAACATTTTAATGACTTCTCCGGTAGTTAATATAGTATGCTGTTTTGCCGGTTTATATTCAGTTTCTTTAATATCCATTATTAAATCTCCCTAATATTTATGTGGTGTAATATCAATGACATAAATTGAAATAGTCTCTTTTTCGATAGAATAAATAACACGGTATTGAATGTTTAGACGAGATGAGCGTTTTCCTTCGAGTTCCCCTTTTAATTTTTCATCATGAAAACCCGGAAATTCTCGAAGTTTATCTGGTCCATGTCGAAAAACGATACTTTTCCAAAGTTCGTATTTTTTTACGACTTGCAAAGGCAATTTTGCCACAACCTTATCTAATTTTTGATGTTCTCGTATATGCCACATTATCAATATTAATAACTTATTATATTTGATAAGTCAAGGTATATGAACTGGCCAGCGCAGGGACAGCATGGTTTTTACGCTGTTACCGGAAGCCGGGAGTTAAAAGCATTTTTAATTGCTATTTATCAACAGCTTGAATTTGATAACCACTTAACCCGATTCTATGAGGTTGACAATTAAATTATTAAAGAGCGTCCCTGTTTAACTGTTTACTGTTTACATGCTTTTTCCCCTGCTCATTATTGGGGTTGAGGGTCTCATAAAATAATTGTTAAAAGCCAGTCGTTAATTTGAGCTTGTTTCTGAAACTACTTTTTTTTCTAGCAGCTCTTTTGCTTCTGCTGAGCCATTATTTTCGGCTTCTTTAAGCCAAAATATTGCAAGTTTTTCATTTTTATACCTGGGATCATATAGATACCATTTCGCCATATTAAGCTGAGCTGTTACATTGCCTTGATTAGCTGCTATATTCATCCATTGTATACTGGACATAGAATCCATTTTAACAGTGTCATAGTACAGAGCTACTTTTAACGCCGCTTGTGCATCACCATATATAGCTTTATTTTCAGCGGCTTCCAAATCTGAATCAGACAGATAAAAACTCCAGGTTGCTGCGGGATCAAATATAAATTCCTTGTCCTGGTGTTCGACTTTTACACTGTTGATAGAAAATTCCTTATACATGACATATTCTTCCAATAAATTTGTTTTAGGCTTTTCAGTTAGTTTTCCAACCCCTGTGAAATACCCTATGGTAATCATGACAGCCAAAATGATTATAACTGAAAGTACTGCTGGAATTACTTGTTTCATATATCTTTTAGTTTTTAACGCTCAGGAACAGCATAGTTTTTACACTGTCCCCTGCAGCAGGTTTGTTGGTTGACGCCAACCTGTTAAGTTTGTTTTTGACTGCTTACCTTCAATTAATGTTTTAAATAAAAGACTTCTTCAAAAAGGTATATCATCATATTCAGGATTAGATGCCTGAACATGATCAATTGTCTCTTTGGCTTTTTCCTGCCTTTTGCGTTCTTTTCTTTCCGCCTGTTTTTGTTTTTTTAATTTTACAATTTGCTCTATGGATAATGCATTCTTTGGCGGTTTCTTTTTAAAATGTTTTAAATACAATTCCTCAATATAATCTGGAAGTGGCAATTTCCATGGTTCCTGTTTATGGTTTGCCAGCTTCCCTAATTTTTTTGGATTCAATCCGATTTCTCGTGCCATTTGAATATGTGTATGAGAAAGATGAAACCTTTTTCTCGCATCAACCCATACTTGATATTTTGTTGATAAATTCTTTTTTTTTGCCATTTTTTCCTGTTTCTATTGAACTGCAAGGATGAGAGGCGCGCGTCTTATAGCGCATCCACTTAATGCTGATGTTAACCTTTTTTCCCACCATACATTGAAAAAATTCCATACTTATAAAAGCAATCTACATCTTTAAAGCCGATAGTTTTTAAGGATTCAAGCTGAGAACTTAGTGAATCGGGCTTGTTATCTGTATTGTCTTTGTATCTTCTGATTACATCATCATAATTATGGCCTTCAATTTCTAATATTGACTTCCTCTCATCGATCCATTGTTTCCAAAGTTGTAGATACCAATCCTCAAGAGTATCCGAAGGTGCCAGGATAACATCAGTATTTAAAAAGTACCCACCAAAATTCAAGTGGGAATAGATAGTTTTAAATAGATCTGTTTTTTCCTTCATAGACAAATGGTGTGTCGCCATAGAAGATACGACAAAATCATAATTTTCAGAAATAATAGTTTCGTTGATGATTTCCTGAAAGCTCGCGCATATAAAGTGAAGATTTTGACATTCTTTAAATCTCTCTTTTGCTTTAATTAACATATCTTCAGAGCCATCTATTAAAGTTGCTTTTAATGAACTATCAACCTTTAAAAGCTCATATATTACGATTCCATCTCCGCATCCGAGATCAAGAACTTTACGATCGGGTTTGTCGGCGATAAAATGCATATAGAAGGACTGTAAAATATAAAATATCCTTCTTCGCTCAACAATAATAATATCGGCACTGTCTCTATATCCCTGGGTGAAATCTGGTTTTGCCCATTGTGATTTATTGAATTCCGACATGACTTTATTCTCAGTTTATTAGGTTAACACGCATTGCATAAGCAGTTTGGACATTTTATAGCCAAATCCGACTTAATGCAAATGTTGTGTGCAATTTTTTAAAAATCGATACTATATAAGCCATACTACTGATTCAGTCCATGCGCCTACGAGGCCATCAGTTTTGTAGTCCAGAGGCCAGTGATTTGTATGTACGACACTTACTGTATTGACGAACACTATCGCATCGAAGGCCTCGATTGGATTTAACTTGACGTATCGGTCATTTACACGACTTTTTCTGCTATAATTTAACCACTTAGCAACAGGTCCTACATCGGGCGCTGTCCCAAGATCAAGGACAAACATGGGCAAATCAAGGAGAGCGAGGTTTCCGTCAATACACGCAGGGTCGGCAGGTGGAAACCCGCACTCTGCACACCCTTGACCAAATGTAAATCCAAATACAACTATTTCGTTTCCTAGCATTGAATTGAGATGTTCTCCCGTTGATATGGTTTCCCCGTGATAAAATTCTGTTGTGGATTATCAAAATCACCCTCATTGAAGCCGATGAGAATGCCAATGATTTTGCTGTGCATCAAATTGTTCAGATAAAAATTTATTAAAATATCAGGAAATTGTCGCAAAATGCAGACAATCGGTTTATGATCTATTTTGTTCGCCTTCGCCAGAATACCCTGCGGCTTGTCGCAGGGATGGATGCCAAGGTGAACCGCGCCGAAGCCCTTTAGAGCGAAGGCGGGTAGGCTATGGCGCAATTCCGCTTGATACCCCACCTCTTGCGGTGGGGAGCTTCATTATGGTAAGTATATTACTTATTAATAGTTTGTGATAAAAGCATAATAAATTGTTTATGTCAAAATAAATTGTAGCTGAGAAGATATGCTCAAGTGGAAGGAGCTTTGTATGTTTGAACTGGATAAGATTACATTGATCGGTCTGATTGCTGCTGCCTGTACAACGATATCTCTGCTGCCGCAGGCGATAAAGGTAATTGCCAACAGGCAGACCAGGGATATCTCATTGAGCATGTATATTATTTTTACATCCGGTGTTCTGTTATGGCTGATATACGGGATTTTCATAAAGGACATGCCTGTAATCCTGGCCAATGCAATTACCTTTGTGTTGAGTTTTACAATACTGATTTTAAAGATTAAGTATAAGTAGTGTGCATTCAAGAAACGATTAATTGGCACTGAGCACAGAGAAAGGGTTTATCTTTTGGACATCAATTGTCTTTTGATTTCCTCTGCGGACTCTGTGTACTCTGTGAGATGCAAGTTTTTATTTGTTGACTGTTAAATGTGGCAAATTTATATGTTGTAGCATTTACCCCTTAGAGTACTCAGAAAAGTATCCGCCTGATGCAGGATATGGAATCGATCTTTAGGTTAAAGAGGGTGAAAAATGGAAAAAGATTTTAAAAGCAGAACAGAATTTCGAAAGTGGCTGCAAAAGAATGTAGAGACATCACCGGGTATCTGGATCAGGTTTATAAAAGATAAGAGCGGGGATTCGATTACCGCGAATGAGGTCCTGAATGAAGCCCTGTGCTTTGGCTGGATCGATGGGCAGATGAAGTCCGAAGGTGACAGAAGCTATTTGAAATGAAAGGGATGCTGTTTTAACAATATGGTAAATTACTTCGAATTCGATGATATCAGGCCGTACAATGACAGCGAGGTCCCGGCTGTTATGAAACGCCTTGCAGAAAATGACCTGCTGGTTTCCTCTTTCCGCATGATGAAATGGCCATCCTGTCCGGATTGGATGAAAGTATATGCGGACAGGCTGGTCAGGTTTTTACTGAAGAGAAAACTCTCACGAATCAGGAGTGTCTCTGAATTTCAATCACGAATAATAGCCGGTTATCTGCTTAAAAGGATTCTGGAAAAGACATCTGACGGGGTTACATATTCAGGTATTGAAAAATTGAGCAGAGACGAATCATACATCTTTATGACCAACCACAGGGACATTGTACTTGATTCGGCGCTTGTCGGCTATGTGCTGTATCTAAACGGGTTCAGTCTTCCATATATCGCCTTTGGTGACAACCTTCTGTTAAACGATGCTGTTTCCGACCTTATCCGCATTAATAACGCGGTTATCGTTAGAAGGGGTCTTGCCAGAAAGGAGCAGCTTGCGGCCTCGATGCACCTGTCCGAATATCTCAACAAGCTGAGGAATGAGGGCAGGAATATCTGGATATCACAGAGGGAAGGCCGGGCCAAAGATGGAATAGATCAGACAAACCCGGCAGTGATCAATATGTTTTATCTTTCAGAACGCAAAAAACAGATAAACTTTTCGGAGTTTATTAGGTCATGCAATATTGTTCCGGCAGCCATATCCTACGAGAAAGATCCCTGCGCCCGGCTCAAGGCATGGGAACTTTACAGGAAGAACAAAAATGGCGCGCACAAAAAAAGAAAAAACGAGGACCTGATAAGCATGGTGGCGGGCTTGACAGGAGACAAGGGCAGAATACACATCAGTTTTGGGGAACCTCTTACAGGGGAGTTTGAGGATAAAAATGCCCTGGCCCATGCAATCGACGGATCCATTCACTCTCTGTATAAATTGTGGCCCGGGAATTATATTGCCTACGACCATTTGTTTAAAACAGAGAGATATTCTAACAGATATACTGAAATGGAAAAAGAGGGCTTTTTAAAGGCATACAATAACCTTAAGCCCGAGGTCAGAAACCTGGTGTTTACAATATACGCAAACCCTGTCTGCAGTTTTGAATCGCATCAGTTGGCTGTGTCAATAGATGAACCGCAAACCAGCCAACAAGGGGCATGATCTCATGAAAAAAATGACCCTCTGGGGCGTTGGCCCCAGAATAATGATCCCCGGTTATGCCATTTTGATTTTAATGTCCTTGTTGCCTCTAAAGGTAAATATCTCAGAAATATTACATGTCTCAAAAATTTATTTTAATCGGTATCGGTATCCTTATGCTTACGACAGCCAACGCAGAAATAAAAAAGGCCCTGAAGGCAAACAAGCTGATTACAACGGGGTTGTTTTCTCGGATAAGGAACCCCATGTATGCCTCTCATATATTTTTTATAATGCCGGGGGTCTGCCTTTTAATAAATAACGCTATGGTTTTTCTTTCTGTTATTTTCGCACTTATTATTTTTCTGATCCTTATCGCCAAAGAGGAAAAAGACCTGGAAGAAAATTTCCAAGTTGAATATTTAAGATATAAAACAGGAACCGGCAGGCTGCTGCCAAAAATTATCAATAAAGATTAATGGGATCGAAGGTATATATTACGACATACATGTCCAAAAACAAATTTGCACAGATAACATGGGAGACATGGCGTAAGGCGCAAGGCTCAGGGCGCAGGGAAAACCGGGTCGGGGCCTGCCATAGCCTTGGCGACAGCGGCTGTCTGCCCTTTATTTTCCAAAGCCATGGACAGCCGCAGTAAATTTTTTTCTCAAAAAAGGGGGATTTGCATGACATACGGCATTACAAGAGAAGAGGCGGTTTCGTTGTTGAATGAACATATTGAGAACCCGAACCTTATAAAACACTGTCTGGCCTCGGAGGCGGTTATGAAGGCCCTGGCGGACCGGCTGGGTCAGGATCATGAAAAGTGGGGACTGGCGGGCCTTCTGCACGATCTTGATGTTGAGATGGTGAAATCAGATCTCTCGGTGCATACAAATGAGACTGCCCGGATTCTTCGTGAAAGGGGTGTGGCGGAGGATATCATTCAGGCCATTCGGCTTCATAATGAAAAGGCGCATGGTGGAGAGAGGCGTTCAGAGCTGTTTCACCACGCCCTTGCTGCGGGTGAGACTATCACGGGGCTTATCATAGCAACGACGCTGGTGTATCCCGATAAGAAGATTGCAAGCGTCAAGGTGAAATCCATAACAAAGCGCATGAAGGAAAAGAGCTTTGCCGCTGGTGTTGACAGGGGCATTGTAATGGAGTGTGAAAAGCTGGGTATGGATATAACCGAATTTGCGGGGATATGCCTCACCGCAATGCAGGGAATTGCCGATGATCTTGGGCTCTAGAGGATTTCAATCTTCTTCAATTCAATATGTAACCTAATAACAGACTCATGGGATCATCTTCAATAAATTCGAGCTGATCATTGAAGATGATTTTCCCTTTGTATTCCCTTTTCAACTCATATTCACCGTCGTTGGCCATGGAAAGGAGTATGGCTGAACATGATGGGCATAATGGACCGTGTTCATCTTCGCCGTCAAAAAAGGAGAAGGTCCAGTCCTCATTCAACACATCTTCAACAGAATTAATCGAGGTGCCGCATATAGTGCATTTCATAGTGGGATTTGTGTAACTCCTGTAATAAGTCGTCTTATTTAAAAAAAACATTTTCGGGCAGAAGACTAGTATAAAAGATAAACCAATTCAAGAAAAATTTGATCAACCTGAAAAAGGTGATTCTCTTCGAAAATCCGGAAGAAAAGCAGGTGATTTTGACTCATTTAGGGTCTCTTTTTCAGGAAACTGCACAAAGAGATTCACAAATCCCAGATCAAGGGCGTGATTATAGACCATTTCAAATTCCTGATTTGTGATTCTTCTGTTCAAATTATCGTCTTTATGTCTTATTACCGGATAATACTGCGACATAAGGCTGATTGGAATGTGCTGTCCGAATTCCAGAAAGAGCGCGTCCAGAACTCCCTTTGAATTTTCCACATTTCCCGGCAGTATCAGGTGTCTTACCAGTACGCCCTTTTGTGCGATTTGAGGTTCTTTATCCATATATTCGAGAAAACCCTTTTGTCTGACCATCTCGGAGATAGCTTCAATTGCTATTCGAGGATAATCCCGGCTTTTTGACAAGCGTGAGGCCAGATTTTCGTCCGAGTATTTAAAGTCAGGCATGTAGATATCTGCATAGTCTTCCGCCATCTTCAGCATCTCAAAAGACTGGTAACCTGAAAAGTTATATAGCATGGGTGTATCGTATCCATTTTCCCTGAGCCTGGTTGCCAGATCGAAAATATGCGGATAAAAATGGTCGGGCGTGACAAAATTGATGTTGTGGACCTTTTTTGCGTCTATCATGCCGGTGATCTCTTTATACAATTCCCCCGACGATATGATGCTGCCCAGGCCCTCTTTTGATATCTGATAGTTCTGGCAGAATGAGCATCTGAGAGAACAACCGCTGAAAAACACCGTGCCTGAGCCATTGCTGCCCGAGATGGGCGGCTCTTCACCGAAATGGGGGCCTATGTAGGAGACGCGCAGGCGGGAATCCTGTCCGCAGAATCCCTGCTTCGTTTGACCCGCTTCATACAGGCGGTTGACCCCGCAGTTTCTGGGGCAAAGGTGACAGTTTTTATATAGTTCATAAAGATTCATATATGTAAGTGCAATATGTTATTCGACTGAACGAACTTTATTGAAAGAATCATTTTTTCTTTCTTAACGCCAGACTTTTTTCAATATTATCCAGGGATTCAAAGCCATAACATCTTGCGCTGTTTCTTAATATTTCCATTGACAGATTTTTGCCTTCAGCATCCGCCATCCTTGTATCTGTAAGGCACAATTCAAGCGTGGCTTCTGAATATGTCAAAAGTTCACATCGCAGATAACTGTTAATGGAAACCATGTGTTCAGGGTTCTCTTTCGGGTCTTTCATCGGACGGCTCAGGGAAAGGAGCAATGGATACATTTTTGAGGCCTCCTCTGCCCATTTCGAATGATACTTCATGATCTCACCGGTGAGATCAATAACACGGGGTGATAATTCCGGGAGTCTGTCCTTTATGGCCTCATATTCATCGGGAAAAGTTGTCTCCATCATGCGTGCGTATTTAATTGTCATAAGATTTAATTCAGATTCAGACGCCTGTTTAAGGTCATTCAAATAACAGGCAAGTGTTTCATTACTCCATATCTCGGCCTGAGCGCGGCGCATTATCATAAAGGTGTTCTTGTC
Organism: uncultured Desulfatiglans sp.; assembly: GCA_964547435.1. Lineage (GTDB taxonomy): Bacteria > Desulfobacterota > DSM-4660 > Desulfatiglandales > HGW-15 > CAZJOB01. Next base: position 10,006 of record CAZJOB010000097.1, read on the forward strand.
ATCCTGACATGACGCACGCCCGCCGGCATTATGCGTGTTTGTGAACATCTCCCATTCAAGTTCAAGTATGCTGTTTATTAAATCTTTACGTTCCATAATAAATTGATATCCTTTTTATTGCTTCTCAAAAATAGAATTATCATCTGTTTTGTAAATATTCCACTTTTTTATTTTTAAAAGTTCCGGGATGGAAATACAGACTGTATAGCGGTTCAGCCTGAAAGGATACTGTCAGGCTTCGAGTTTTGTTATGAATGCCTTGAAATGTGGTGTGTATCTAACCCTTATTTACAGGTCGGTCGCACGATATTTTGAAGTCAGGGAAACCTCCAGAAAGTATATTGGTTTATTGATCTTGGTAAAGTTCAATGGAAAATGAAAAATACCGGGCGGGACTACCACAATTGCCGGGCCTGTAATCACGTATTTTTCTCTTTCAGTGCCGAAAGAAAATTCCACTTCAGCGTCAAACTCCTTCATGTCCATGGGGTTTGACCCGAAAAAGAAATAGAATTCAGTAAAATTGTGTTTGTGAGTCACATCATGGTAAATATACGGCTTTTTTACCACCGATATATCCAGGTTCAGCTTCGCTCCGGCAGGCAGGATGTGATCGGGCACGGCGCTTAAACCGATCTTCTGGCCTCCCCATTGGTCATATCTCACAACCCCTTTTGTGAAATATCTGTCATAACCCGGTTCTTCTGT
>CAZJOB010000098.1:0-10711 GCA_964547435.1 uncultured Desulfatiglans sp.
CGGGATTTTCAACAAGTTCCGGAATGACAAACCAGGAAAATCGACTTTTTACGAGTGCAACAAAAAGTCTTTTTTCGTGTGTTTAGCGGTTAATAATCCGATCGTGATCAAACCCGAAAGAACGGATTTGCCTTCCTCTCCCTGCCGATCGTGGATGAGGGGCCATGACCCGGATAAACACGCAGATCATCCCCCAGAGGAAAGATCCGCTTTTTAACCCCGCTTATAAGCGCGTTATAATCCCCTCCTGGAAAATCGGTCCTTCCTATGGAGCCGGCAAAGAGGGTGTCCCCTGTAAAGACAGCGCCCGGCGCGCAAAAACACACTCCTCCCGGTGAATGACCAGGGGTGTGTATAACTGATATATTGTAGTGGCCGACGTTAAAGTTCTCCCCATCCTTCAGCTCGTTATCAGGGGAGAAACCCAGACCCGGAACGTCAAAAGGATGTATCGATATTGGAGCGCCGGTTATTTCCTTCAATTCTACTGCCCCCTCAGTGTGATCAAAGTGGCAGTGTGTCAGAAGTATCTTTTCTATAGTGAGGCCCGCTTTTGACACCTCCTTTATTATTCTATGAACATCGCCTCCGGGGTCGATTACCACGCCCCTCTTTGTGTTATTGTATCCCAGTATGTAGCAATTGGCCTGCAACTGGCCTACAGGCATCATCCTTAACAATGTACTATATTCCTCCTGTTATTTGCAAAACTGAAGCAGAACATCGGTTGGCCGCTATGCCGCCTTGGAAAATATTTTCTGCATATGTGTGTTATGATCCTTATACACCTGTTTTTTCGGGCCGGGCGTGTTTACGTTTTCTCGTGTGAGCCAGCCTGAACGGTTTGCTGTTATCAGGCCCCATACCGAGATCCAGCTTAAATAGAAGATATGGAAAAAGGAAAAAGACATCGCCCACAGCCATCCAAACCAGGTGCCATATTGCCGTTGATAAACCAGCGATGGCAATAAAGCGCTTAAAAGACACCCTACCGCTATAAGCATTGCCGTAGAGAAAGGATTTAATAACAGTTGCGCGGCCAGGGCGAATTTAAGCCCTTCCCCGATAGTCAATCTGATTAATTGCGTGGCGCTGAACAGTCGTATCCATCCGCTGCCGGAATCCATAGGACGAAAACGATGCGTGATAAATGAGAACATAACAAGGTTTTCACGGACATTGCTACGCGCCCATCTGAGCAGCATTTTACGCAATCCCTGGTAGCTAACAGGAATCTTGGTCTTTACCATTGCCTTCCGCTGATATATCACCCGGTATCCCAGACTGAGAACCAGGTTGGTCAGTGCCCGATCTTCACCGATGGCAGCCCGGTTACCCATAAAAGTCTGATTAATCCAGGCTGTAAGGTGCGGTTTAATGACATCGGCGCGGTAGGCGGATAAAGCTCCGGGAGTACAGAAAACGCCACCATAGACACTCTGCCCTGAACGTATAAAATCAAAGGCGCAAGTAAATGAGACCTCCAGCATTTTTGGTATGCAGCCTTCGGCAATATTCAAAACACGGACATTCCCTGCCACAGCGCCTACCCTCCGGTCGAGTACAAAGGGACTGACCAGATGACGAAGGGTATCGGGCAGTATTTCCGAATCCGAATCTATTGTCACATATACCGGTCTTTTAGAGTTCTTAAAACCTGATCTTAGCGCGTGCCGTTTGCCGCTGTTAAACGGATGGCGTATGAGCTGTATTCGTTGAGAAAATTCACTTTTTGCCTTCTGCATCCAGTTCCATGTGTCATCACCGGATCCGTCATCAACACAGATTACCTGCATTTTTTCTGCCGGATAGTCGCTGTTCATAACCGATCTTACGGTATTAAGAATCTGACAACCTTCATTATATGCAGGTATTATGACCGTAATTTTGGGCAATTCCCTGTCAGGCAAAGGGGGGTATGGTCGGTATTTCCATGCGAACCAAAGCCGAAACCCGAGTACCAGAATGCCCCAGCATGCCACACCGAGGATAAGAAAATTGAAAACCGGAAATAATTTCCATAACATCTTTATGTGAAAATTGCCGGTAAATGCAATGTGATAATATGTAATTGATATGGTGGAGATTAAAGTAAAAAAAAGCAGCCAAGGGAATAGCACATCAGTGTTATGTCCCAACGAACCATGATTCTTCTTCATAATTGACTCTAAAATAACTTACAATAAAGATTAAACCTGTCTCAAAAAAATTTTTTAGTATATATATATTTTTTTGAGTGTCAATATTTAAAATTTATATTTGTCTTTCCGATCACTCCCTATCCCCTGCCCTCTCATCCAATCTCTTTTCTCTATGCTCTTTCCTATATTCTTATTGCCCTATGCTCTGATTTCCCTTGACTTCCATTGATGCTTAAATTATTAAAATAAACCAATCAAAACAAATTATTAGCATTTCAAGTTCAGGCGTTTTTCCGTGGTATTTTTAAAAACCCATTGGGATTGCAGAATAATATAAACATACATCAAGGAGGCTCGCTTTATGGCTGAAAAACTAAAGAAATCCCTGCTTTATACTTATGGAATCGGGGATCTGTGCTTTACCCTGCTGGTCTGTATGGAGGTATACTATTTTACACGGTTTCTTACCGATTATGCCCAGTTCTCAATGTTCACCAGCAACATCATCGTGTATGCAACGAGTGCCGGCGATATCCTGTGCGCTCTCCTGGCAGGAGTTGTCATTCAGCGGGTGTCGCTGAAGTTCGGCGGGCCATACCGCTCATGGCTCCTTATCACCCCTCCGCTGGTTGTCATCTTGTTTCTCTTTCAGTTTTCAAAGATCGGCAGCGAATATATAGCTGCTGCGATCATTATTTTCGGCTTTCTATCGAGTCATCTTTTCTGGAACGTCGGATACGCAGCGGTCGGAGGCCTGATGGGGAGCATAACGCAGGATTCCGGTGAAAGAACGATTCTTTCCAGCAGCAGGGCCCAGGGACAATCCGCCGGGAATCTGGTGTATTCATTCACGGGGCCGGTAATGGTTACAGCCTTCACTGCGAGCCTCGGCCTGGTCTATGGTTTTTCCGTCACCATACTCATTTTCGGCGTCCTGATGATGGCCGGCTATTTCTATCTGTATAAGATGTCGGCTGCCAGAAAAACGATCCAAGATGAAGCCGCTCCAGTGGAAACAGCAGCAACAGAAAAGCAGAGCGTGTGGGAAATTGTGAAGCTTGTTTTTAAAAATCCGCCGCTTTTGTTTCTTATTCTTGGAGAAACATTCAGGAACACCTGTCTTTTCTTTATTTTATCCTTTGCCATCTATTATTTCGATGCTGTATTGAAGAATGAAGCTTTTCTTTCCGTCTTTATTCTGGGAAACGGCATCGGCACACTCCTGGGCGCCTTTGCTGCTCCATGGATCGGCGTTAAAATAGGCAAGCGCCACGCCTACGGACTGGCCTGTATCATAAGCGGCCTGGTCTATCTTTTAGTGGCCTTTATCGAACCGACCACCTGGAGTTTTACCATCATCTTTTCCATTGCCGCCATGATTGCCTGCGCTTCACAGGCCATGGCTACGGCCCTTTTTGCGGATACGGCAGTGTATGGGGAATGGAAAACAGGCAAAAACATTCTGGGTTTTACCATGTCCATGATGATGCTGCCTATTAAATTCGGATTGCTTATCGGAAGGGGCATCTTAATATCAGGATTGGCATTTATCGGGTATGTTGGAGGAGCAGTGCCGACAGAAAAGATCATTAGCGGCATCAGTGTCATCATGATTTACACCCCGGCTGTAACCACTCTCCTCGCAGCGGTTATATTTTATCTTGGCTACAGGATTGGAGAAAAGGATATCACCCGGATGCAGGAAGAGATCGCCGCCAGATAAAACTTTTATAAACAGGGGTCTTCATCTTAATTGTTTTTTTAAAATGAAGACCCCTTTTCTTTTATATTCCGGGTTTATTAAGGAGGGCAATATGATAGCACAATTATCGGTCTATCCCATCGGAGAAGGAACAAGCGTGAGCAGGTTTGTCAGAAAAGGGATTTCTGTTATTGAAAAATCGGGCTACACATATGAGATCGGAGGCATGTCCACCACTGTTGAGACACCTGATCTGAACTCTCTGTTCGAGCTTGTCAAACAAGTTCACGCCGCCCATGTGGAAGAAGGAGCGCGCAGGATAATAATCGATCTGAAGGTGGATGACCGGCGGGATAAGGCCGCTTCCATAAAATCTAAAATAGATTCAGTTAGTTAACTGTACAATTGAAAAATCTTATTTAATTTTATCACATGCGCTCCAGCCAAAATATGATTTGCTACCTGTATTCATATAACTCAAATCTCTGAATGGAAAAATCACTCCTGAAAATTCTTATGTGTCTTCCCAGATTTATCAGTCAATTTTGTTGAAATCGTATAAATTCCCAAAATAGTCATTCCCGCGCAGGCGGGAATCTATAAGTTCTTGAAAACACCGGATTCCCCGGTCCAGCCTTCGCCAAGGCTACGGCCCGGCAGGCAAGCCGGGGAATGACAAACAAAGAAAATCGACTTTTTACGAGACCATCAATTTTTATAATATTTTCTTAAAGATTTTTAAAACCCCTGCCGATAACGCATAAGTTTATGCAGAAATATATCTGCGTGAAAAACAATAATCGAATAATAAGGAGAAAATATATATGAGAAACATTAGCATTAAATTGGTTTTTTTACTTGTAAGTTTATTAGTTTTAGGTATAAGTTCAAATTCTTTTGCAGAGAAAAGATACAATATCGATGATAATGGCATAAAAGATATGCTTTCTTATCAGAGTTCACTGAATGGAAAAGACGAGATTACATGGACGGCCTGGGTAAGAAACAACTCAGACAAAACAACAACTTATAACGTTACAGTAAATTTTCTGAATGGCGATGAAACAATTAGCCAGGCATCCAAACTGGTGGAAATAATGCCCAACAGATCTAAGAAAATCTCCAATACAATGATATTAAGTTCATCAAAGGTTGATAAAATTGACTCGGGATATGTGGTTGTTTCCAAAATTGGAGAAGTAGTTGCTGAAAAGAAGCAGACTTTAAGCGCTAAAATAGAAACTGGTGTAAACAAGAATATAACAAAAAGTGGCAACAATTTAGTAGAACTCGATTATAACATCAGACTGAAGAATAATACTGACAAGCCGGTAAAGCGTGAAATTACAATAGCCTTTCTTGATGATAATAACAATCGGATCGGAAGCGGAACAAGGATGACCAGTTCTTTTAAAGCAGGAGAATCAAAGTTGATTTCGAATACAATATTAATAAATGCCTCAGACGCCGAACGCATTTCCACAGGCCATGTGACAATCAATTAATATTGACATACAGGCTGCTGATTCCTTTCATTGACGACAAGGCCGAATTTTTATTACCCTCCTATAAAATAAAGCCTTGTCGTCTTTTTTTTGTTTTAAGACGTCACCTCTTTATAGCTGCTGTTTATATATGATGGATCGAGAAACATCCCATAACCGCGAAAGGCACTAACCCTTCCCGGAATGGGAGCCATCGTTAATTCCTAAATTTATCATCCTGCGGCGTTCACGCAGAATAAAATAAGCAAGAAAGACATTAATAAACGACAATAAAATTATAACAACAATAAATTCTTTAAATACAAAATGAAAAATATTAATTCCCAGAAAAACCAGGCCCGCCTGCAGAAGATCACCGAATCTTTGCCCGAATGAATCAATCGTTGCCTTGGCTTCATATTTTTCCTGCCTGCTCAGTGGTAAATAAAGCATCTGTCTGGTTGTATTAAGCATTGAATAGTCAAGACTGTTTTCAGATATTTTAACCAGACGTAAAAACGCCAGGGTTGGTATAAAGATTAGACTGCCATATCCAAGCAGAACAACGAGTGGAGCAAGGGCAAATGCCCAGCCGAATCCTGCGTGTCTGATAAACCTGGAGACAATAAAAAACTGAATCAGCGCTCCTGCAAGATTGACCGCTGCAAAAAAACTGCTGAAAAACCTGCCCACATAAACAGACTTATCCATGGCAATACTTCCATCTGTAACCCCTGCGGCAAATTCACTTTCAAGTGTCGATGAAAGCAAATACTCTCCTGTACTGTTGACAAGATTAAACAGAATAACGAATAACGCTATCGAAAATAGAAACCGCCTGGTAAATACAATCTGGAAACAGGCCAGAAAGGATGTTTTTGTTTCATAGATAGGAGTGCATTCATTTGAAAGGCATTCACGGGGCAGTGTTCTTACCGCGTACAGGGCTGGTATCATGGACAGAATCAGGGTTATTGATGAAAGCAGAATCAGATCCTGGGCAGTCAGATAATTCACCAGAACACGGCTTATGGCTGCTCCTGCCCATGCCCCTATCGATCCTCCAAATGCAATAATTACAAATAGACGCTCACCAGCTTCTCTGTTGAAGAGATCGGCTGCAAAAGCCCAGAACTGGACAATAACAATTACACTGTAGACGCCCAGCCATACGAAGAAGGTCACTGAAATAGAGAATCCCAGCAGGGAGGCTGTGTAGAACAATAAGAGAATCACGGAGAACAGTATTGTAACCAGCTTCATAAAACCGCTGCAACTGAATTTTCTTGAAAAATTGCCATAGACAGGCAGAAAAAATATCAGAAGCACGGACTGCATTGCTACGGCATAGCTTCGTATTTCAGCGGTCCCTTCGGTAAGTATCAGGATTTCCCTTGCAGGTTTTAAAAAATAGGTTGTCATCAGGATGAGAAAAAGAGAGATAAACAATCCGATAACACCCTTTCGTTCATCCGGTTTTGTTTTTACGCCAAGGAACAGGGTTTCAAGCAGCAGGTTCTTAACTTTTTCCACGATGTCCTATTCATTTAAAAGATTCAGTCGGTTGTCTTTCCTTCTCTCAAAATCAAATCTCTTCGTTCTAATATTGCGGTTATCTGAAGAGGATGAAGATAAGGGGAAAGCGACTCAGTCAGATTCTCCCGGTTCAGGTCTTCGAGTTTTCTGCGAAACAGATCCGATAGATTAAGGGGGACATCCCGGTACTGTCTCGGACGCCTTTTCGTAGTCCGAAAGGCCCTGGAATGATCGATGAACACCATCATAAAATCCTCCTTTGTCCACAGAATGTTGGTTAGATTACGGTCTTCGTTATAGATGAGGACATCAAAGATAAAACGAAGCCAATACTGCTCATTCTTCCTGCAATAGCTCTCAAAGTTGATGTTTGATTGTTCTCTGTCTCTTTCATTTATACTGTTCTCCACCCAGTACTGAACCACACCTTCTTTTCCATCTATTTTGCGCGACACAGCAACAGGAACCATCTGCAAATCAATCATTCTGTCAAGCCGGTAAGCCGCGACATCATAGATATATCTGTCAGATTCCTGAAATGCACTTCGGCTGTAAAGGTTGTTTCTTGACTGCATTCTGGGGTGGGAGTCTTCGGTTTTAAATACTGCGTTTATTGTTTTATCTCCCTTTTTAAGCTTAATTTTTAATGGTCTGGTAATGCCGGCGCCTATATTCTTTCTATCGATTATTTCCCCTGTCAGGAGAAAATCCTCCAATTCCGCATCACTCATGCCTGAAAGTTTTTGTGAAAGGCGGTAACTCTCATTCTCAGGAGATTCCTTCACGGGATTTCCCGAATATCTCACGTACAGGTTTTCTCCTTCAATAATCAGAACAGATGCCCGGCCTTTATAGTAACTTTTCAGCATACCGGTATCAAGCTGAATAACCATACCATCCATTCGAGCGGTTACTTTTCGGTCCGGGGTGGGGGTATGGCCTATCACGACACGATTGGCGTTTACATTTTTTAAAAATCTTTCTGTATTAAATGACTCACAATGAATATTGCATCTGGATGTTCCCCTGTACCAGAGGGGGCCATAACTGTTGAATATCCGCTCATTCTGTAATTCATTAAGCTCCAGAAAATCATCAAACCATGCCGGTCTCTTATTCATGTCACGGTTGATATCAGGGTCGGCATCTATCAGCTCTTTTGCCCTGCTGTTAAGGTGGGGTGTGCGGTTGTAAAATCCAACATATACAGGCAAAACGCCGGCCTTTCTTAAGCGTTCCACTACTCCCATATATTTTCCAAGCGCTGACATCCCTTCTCTATTGATTTCCGCAAGAGATTTTCCGGTAATTTGAGATGGTATTCCTCCATGTATAAATACAGTATCGTTAATCTTGAGAACAACGTTTTGTTTTAGAAGCCATCCGCCTATATGCCCTTCCGGACCAAATGCCCTGTCAAGGCCTATGAAACCGGAAGGATACTGTTTTTCAAACTCTTCATAAATATTTTCACTGGCTGAATGATTGTGATCTTTAATGAATCGCTGTCTCAGTTCTTCGCGTTCATTTTCTGCCTCATCCCGGGCAAAGGCGATGTAATCGGTTTGAGTGACGTAATCCCGATCTCCGGTCATAACCATTATTTCATGATTGCCGAGCACTACATGCACTTCTCCGCCTGATTCAGGGGCCTGGGCCTGTAGCTTCATGATCAGTTCTACCACGTCGCGTGAACGTGGACCTCTGTCAATAAGATCTCCCAGGCTTACAAGATGGCTGTCTTTTCCTGCCCAGTTAAGATCACTGTCAATAATGCCTGTTTCTTCAAGAAGAGAAACCAGATCATCAAATGCCCCGTGAACATCACCAAAGGCCACTATTCTGGCATTAGTATTGATATCAAAGGAATGTTCCTCTCCATATGCAATTAGCGGAATGGTCAGAGATGCATATATAATGAAAAGGCTAAATCTTGCGTAATGTAAAATATTTAATAGTGATTTCATTGCGGCAAATACCTTTTTTTCAATGCTTTGTGTACTAATATAAACCGCAAAGAAGCCAGTGTAAAGGAAGATAAAGCTGCGCACCTCACGGGAAAAGAGGTCCCACAGCAAGTAGATTTATTCTACCTCGAATCTCCTTCCGGCAGAGTAAATGGTGTTGCCCGGGCTAACATTCCGTATTTCAAGGAATTCTTTATCATGACATTCTCTGATTACTTCAGTCAATTTTAGAGAGAACCATGTCTTCATGGGCTAACGCACCCTTTTATACATACGGCTTGCTCTTCATCAGGTCATAAACCGGACTACCTGCGCTCGCTTAAAGAAACCTTTCTTCACCTTTTCAATGTACATGAATCCGCGAATCTCTCCCGCCATCTCGCTAGTTTTGATCTGTGCAACGGTATGGAACTTAACTGGGAACACATCTTCCGCCGTCTTACCCCCGAGAATCCTGTAGTATTCGGCAATCGCTTCTGGCATCGGCCTTAAGATGCCATGCCAGAACATTACATGTCCCTCCGGTGTGACGATAGAAGGCTGCGATTCACTCGACCCGTCGTCTCCTTCGTAATAATAAAGTTTCGGGAGATTCGGGACAGGCGGGCTTAAAAATCCGGTAAGCACAGTCCCGTCATTGAGAGTGAATTCCGTTTTTGCTATGCACAATCCTTCACCCGGATCAAGCGGCTCTTCGACCGGTCGGACAGTAGCCTCGTCCTGTCCTTCTTCACACTCCTCATCCAGTGCGAACTGCCACACCGGATGAGCAGCCAAATCTTCTGAAGTCAACTCGTAAACCTGTTTGCGAATACTCATGGCTATTACTCCTTTGAAAAAGTTTCTGTTCGGTTATCAGATTACTTACATTTCTCTTGTTGTTTATCGACTGCTTGATTTTATTTTTATAATGTTCCCTGATTTTGTATTTTCATAAGCGGGTTCCATGGTAAAATGGTTAAAATATTGGTAAATTATATGGATTATTTTGTTTTTAAGCAATAAATAGATTCCTGTTAAAAGGAATATATTATTAAGAAATTTATAGAAAGAGCTTTTTCCGCAAATGTGCGAAGGATCAATGAGAGGTGATTACAAATGAAGATGAGATATATTTTGGCAGCGGTCGTCCTGTTGTATAGCTCAGGATGCAGCGATTCAGTCAGTAACAATCCGGGGCAGTTCTCCATGCAGCAGATCCTTGAGGCAGGCTGGGATGACTATTCGAGGGACAAACCCGGTTTCGGCGGAGGACTTGCGATGCAGATATTCTCCCCGGACTTCGATGGTTTTATAAGCACTGATATGGAAGATGCTCAGGATTATTCAAGCTTCAGATGTGCCAGCACCACCAAGACCTTCACTGCAGCGGCCGTGATGCTTCTGCATCAGCAGGAGCTTCTTGACATCAATGATTACATAACCGACACTATTCCAGGAACATCAGATACCTATATTCCCGATACCCCTGGTTATGATATTCCATTCAAATCACAGATAACAATAAGGATGCTCTTGATGCACAGGGCCGGAGTTTTTGATCTTATCAATTCGAATATACCCGAAGGTACAGGATCTCCCTGTGACGGCACTTATTATATAGATTATGTAAAGGAGCTTGACCTGTATCATCAGTTTTCCTTTGATGAGCTTCTGGGTTTTGTGGCCCTATATCAGCTTTCTGATTCTGCTCCCGGTGAAAAATACAGCTACTCCAATACCGGATATTCACTTCTTGGTAAAATCATCGAACGGGTTGCGGGCATAAGCTACAATGATTTTATAATGGAAGAACTGATTATGCCGAACGGCCTTATTGACACATTCCCGGTCGCGGAATCACATGAGACAAACCTTCCTTTGCCTTTTATTCCCGGATAT
>CAZJOB010000099.1:0-10696 GCA_964547435.1 uncultured Desulfatiglans sp.
ACATGGAGCTATCCTTTCTTTTGACTTAGCAATTTTTATACCAAATTCACAAAACGCCATTGAGTTGACGAATGTATATTTATGTATACCTAACCGCCGATTGAAAATAGTGGAAACGCCTGTTTTTTCAGGGGGTGCTTGCAGGCTTGAGGTAATAAGGATATTTACCTTCCAGAAGGCGGTTGAGTCGCTGTAATCTTAACGACAATCGACTTTCAGGTGTTGAGGCGTATATCCGTATCAGTTTTGAGACCTTTGAGGCTTATTGTCGGGAGAGGTGGGACTTTAATGCAAGTAGAGCAAGGCAATTAATCGGAGCAGCAGAAGATTTTGACAATATTAAAAGTGTTACGACCGTAACACCCAAAACCGAATGGCAAATAAGACCCCTTGCCAGACTCGAACCTGCTCAACAGATTCCGGCAAGGCATGGTGAGGATAGGTGTTGTGCTTTGTCGAGTAGGGATAAAACCTCGGACTTAAGTCCGAGGTTTCTTACAACTTCTCCGGCTTGTCTGCTGCGCCGTATAAACGCTTCGTCTTTTCCCACAGCCCTTGCATACTCAGACAGCCCTCCGGTCTTGCCTAATAAACCCGCAAGCTGGCTTGTAGGTATTCTCCACGCGCGCGAGGGTGTGACATACGTCTTAGGACATTCTGTCCTAACACGTTCAGTTATTCTCCACGCGCGAGGGTGTGACTTTATTTAATAAACTTGCATCCTGGGATGCAGGTTTTGAGGCTTTCATGGTGGCCATTTTGGGCCGCCAATGGTTTATATTTATGTCCCTCCTCTGGCACATTCTCCTGAATGGCGGGTTATATTCATACCCTGGGATACCGGGGCCTTTTATATCAATTACACCTTTATTCAGGATTAATTCCTTTTCCCTGTAACCTTCAGGGGCCTTTATATGTATTTTGCCTTTGATATAATAGAGGATATAACCAGCTTGAAACAGCCTGTAAGTTATTGATATTATTAGATGCTTGGCGGAGGGAGTAGGATTCGAACCCACGGAGCTTTCGCTCAACGGTTTTCAAGACCGCCGCCTTAAACCACTCGGCCATCCCTCCATATTAAACCAATAAAAGTGAAGAATTAAGATATCAGGCATCAGAATCAGAGTCAATATTTTTAAGGCCCCTAATAAGAATTTGTCTCATAAACCAGACATTAGATCCTGTTTGGCAGAAAAAACAATAGAAACCTCTTTTGTTTTGCTGTTTATCAGTATTTGTACCCACAAATTCTTATGAGAAGCCATTTTTAAACCTATTTTCTCCTTAACGGCCTGAACAGATATTCGAGTCCATTCAACTTTATTTCATAAACGCTTCGTAGCATATCCCCCAGTTTGCCTTCGGGAAAACCCTTTCCCTCGAACCATACGAGATAGGGTTCAGGGAGATCAATCAGTGCACGTCCCTTATATCTGCCAAAGGGCATTTTTGTTTCCACCAGTTCCATCAGGCGCTGTGGATCAGGTAATTTTTCTTCCTGCATAACCGAATCTATCCTTACCATCAAGTTAGATACTGATCGAGCTTATTATACAACTCATTGGGATCAATGGGTTTTGAGAGATAATCATTCATGCCCGCCTCAATGCATTTCTCCCGGTCGCCTTTCATCGCGTGGGCCGTAAGGGCAATTATTATTACATCATGATCCAGCACATTCGAACGGGGATCTCTGATAATTTTGGTGGCCTCATATCCGTCAATCACAGGCATCTGTATATCCATAAAAACAATGTCATATCTTGTTTTTTCCAGCGCCCTGACAGCCTCCTCCCCGGTGGATACAGCGTCCGCCGTATAACCGAATTTTTCTATCAGGCGCAGGGCAAGTTTTTGATTTATAATATTATCTTCAGCAAGCAGAACTTTTACCTTTTTATTTTTCTCCTCATTAATGCTATGGCGTGTGACAATCTTTTTTTCATCTTCCTTTTTTCCCGCGACACCTCTTGAGAGTACGGTTACTATGCAGTCATGCAGATGACTCCTTCTTACGGGTTTGGTAAGGTATCCTTCAAACCCGGCCTTTTTCATTATGGAATAATCACCCCTGATACCTCTTGAAGTGATCATTATCATCTTTGTCCTGGTAAAGGCCGGGTCTGCCTTTATCAATTTTCCCATCTCAAGCCCATCCATTCCTGGCATCTGCATGTCAGTTATAACAAGATCGTATGGAGCGCCCACCTTTGCAACAGCGTTTAACAGCTTCAGGCCAACTTCCGCGCTCTGGGCAGTGTCATAATTGAATCCCCATGTTCGCAGATATTCTCCGAGTATTTTCAGATTGGTGTTGCTGTCATCAACAATGAGTATCCTTTTGCCTTTTATATCTTCAGGCACCACAAGGATTTCATCTCTGGTTCCGGTTTGTTTTTCAAATACAGAAGTAAACCAGAACAGAGAACCCTTCCCCTCTTCACTCTCAACACCTACCTCTCCCCCCATTGCTTCTGCCAGTTTTTTTGAGATGCTGAGACCCAGGCCGGTTCCTCCGTAAGTTCTGGTTGTTGATGCATCAACCTGGTGGAAAGACTGAAATAATTTGTTTATATGCTCCGTAGGTATTCCTATTCCAGTGTCCTTAACAGCAAACTTTATTTTGGCATGGGTTTTTGTTTCATTTTCAAGCGTCAGGTTTACTACTACTTCACCTTTCTCAGTAAATTTAACGGCGTTGTTTAAAAGATTATTGAGGATCTGGCGAAGTCTTCCAGGATCACCTTTTAACAGAGAAGGAATCTCGTGATGTATATGATAGGCAAACTCAAGTCCTTTTTTATAGGCTGTAATCGCGGGAAGCTCCAGGGCCTCTTCAATAGCATTTCTCAGATTAAAGTCAAGGATCTCAAATTCCATTTTACCTGCTTCAATTTTCGAGAAGTCGAGTATATCATTAATAACCGTCAGGAGTGAATTCGCGCTGTTTATTATGGTATCGAGGTATTCCTTCTGTTCACTGTTTAGAGGCGTGTCCAGCATAAGGCTGGCCATTCCCATGACACCATTCATGGGTGTCCTTATTTCATGACTCATATTCGCCAGAAATTCACTCTTTGATCTGCTGGCATCTTCAGCAGTCTGAATAGCTTCCTTTAGTTTCTCCTCTACCTGTTTTCTTTCAGTTATATCACGAACAAGACCGCAGACAAGTTTGCGATCGCCTGACTCGTAAAGCGAAAGGCGGATTTCAACAGGAAATGTGGTTCCATCTTTTCTGCGATGAATCCCCTCCTTGGTTACGGGCACACCGGGCGACAACTGATCCAGAACCAGGGTATTTTCTTCAGGTATAACGCTGGGATCGATCTCCGGCATGGATAAAGACAACAATTCCTCATGAGTATATCCCAGGCTATCGCAGGCATGCTGGTTTGCCTCAATAATATTATCATCAAAATCCGTTATGAATATGGAGTCCTTTGAATTTTCCACCATATCGCGGAACCTTTTTTCCCTAGAAATGAGTTCCTTCTCCCTCTGCTTCTCTCTGGTAATGTCGTGCAACACACTTAAAATTACCGTCTTTCCCATATAGTTGATATTGGTGGAATATATCTGCACAAAGATGATTTTATTGTCAGGACACAAAAAGCTCAAAGTGTCTTCATTCCTCGGGATATTGCTATCGATTGATTTATCCAAATTTTCCTTGTTTATGCCATCTTCAGTTACTAATTTCAAAAACTCCGATACGTGTTTTCCCGAAAAATCAAAATTTTCCGAAATGCCCGTCATCTTTTTAAATGCCCTGTTGGCAAAAAGCATCACCCCTTTATCAAGAATTGTTATTCCATCGGGAATAAGATCAATGATCGCACGATAGCGTTTTTCGCTCTCTACCAATGCGTTTTCAATTCTTTTCTGATTTGTAACATCTATATGAATAGACTGGATATACTTTTTACTCTCAACATGAACAGGGACATAGCTTATAAGCATATTTCTTGATTCACCAGCCTTTGTCCTGTGGACAGTTTCAAAAACACGGACGTCCTGTTCCGATTTCCGGCGTCTCTCTTCTATGGTCTTATCATTGACGCTAACGTCAATATCCCTGATATTAAGCCTTATGAATTCTTCACGGCTGTAGCCAAGGCTTTCATGGGCAGTATCATTAAATTCGACTATCTGCCCGCTATCGGCCTCTATCATACAGATAGATATGCCGGCATGATTAAAAAATGACTGAAATTTAACCTCATTTGCCATTAGTCTTTTATTAATTTTTTCGAGTTCCTGAACCCTTTTTTTCAATTCAGAATTAACCGGATTTTTCTGCATTCTTAACCCCTTATAACTATAAATGACTTTATCTGAGTCTTTCAAGATTGTTGAAGTCGTAAAAAGTCCCAGAAACGTCATTCCCGCGCAGGCGGGAATCCATAACTATCTGAAAACACTGGATTCCCCGGTCAAGCCGGGGAATGACAAACAAAGAAAAACGACTTTTTACGAGTGCAACAAATTTGATTGATTTATTGAGCATAAAGAGGGAGAATGCGCAACCATAATCTCAAAAAAGAAAAGGAGGATTTTTAATGGCTGAGACAAAGTACGGGAAATACATAATCAGAGAACCCCTGGAGAAAGGAAATTTACCCTCGCTGCACATATGCGCTGAAGAAGGTTGCGAAGGTGCAAAGTTTCCTAATTTTCCTGTTGAAGTGCAACTGCTTACCATAACAGCGCCGGTTTCGTTTCCTCATCCGGCCCATGCACACGACGGCGATGAAATCTTTTTCATCTTTGGCAGCAATCCAAAGAATTACTATGAATTCGATGCTGAAATTGAGGTCCATTTTGGCAAAGAGGGTGAAAAACATATTGTAAACAGCACCTCTGTCATATATATGCCCAAGGGCATGGTGCATGGACCCATTGCCATCACAAAGGTGAACAAGCCATTTCAGTGGATGCATGTCCTCTTTTCTCCCAAGTATGACATGACAGTTGGCGACGTTTCGCTGCATCCTTCGCATCCTCGTGCGAAATATACAGCCGAAGAGATAAAGAAGCTCAAGAAGGGCTAGTCGCAAAATTATTTCTCTGTGAACTCTGTGCCTCGAATGAGCGAAGCGAATCCCGCATAATGCGGCGGGACAGGTTGGGCGAGAGCATTTTATGTCTCTCACAGCCACCGTCGCTCTTCGGGCTATGGCGCGCCATGGAGGCACAGGGCACATCCGCCGTCGTCACGCTACAGCGTGACTATGGCGGGACAGGCAGAGTTTTTTAAATTTAAAATGCCTTTCTCTGCGAACTCTGTGCCTCTAGTGAGCGAAGCGAACGAGTGTGATAAAACAGCCTCATTTCTTTCAGTTCGTTCAACACTGTGGAAAAGTCTCAAATATCAAAGCATTTATTGGATTCAGGAAGTGTAGCCGCGATATGTACAACAAGTTCCGCCACCTCTTCGGGAGGGATACCGATCGCTTTCTCCCCTGTAAATTTCGCGTTGAGGCCTGTTTTCACAGGTCCGGGGCAGATTGTATATACTTTGATTCCTTTATTTATAACCTCTTCGGATAATGCCTCGGAAAATCCGCGTATTCCGAATTTTGTGGCGCAATAAACCGCCATTTCACCATAGCCTGCAAGCCCCGCTTCCGAAGACATGTTGATTATCACCCCGGATCTCCTCTTGAGCATAGAACCGAGAACAGCCCTGGTCATAAACAGGGTCCCTTTCAGGTTTGTATCAATGGTGTCATTTATTCGGGAATATCTTATACCTGAAAAATCCCCTCTTCGCGGCAATATCCCGGCGTTATTGACAAGAATATCAACTCGCCCATAATGAGAAATTACTTCCCCGGTAAATCTGCGGATCTCTTTTTCTTTGCGTACATCCGCTGTTTTAGCGAAGACCTCTCCGTATTTTTTTAGCGCCTTCTCCGCCTCTTCAACCTCGTTTTTCAAGAGATCGCAAAAGGCCACTTTGGCGCCCTTTAGTAAAAATAATTTTGCGTCGGCAAACCCTATTCCATTTGCGGCGCCGGTTATCAGTGCTACTTTGTCTGTGAGATTATTTTTCATGGATTCTATTTAATCCTTATCCCAGAAATCTGTCATTTTAACCAGGACCACATTTTCGAGGTAATGGAGATTAATGGGTTTTGTAATATATTCAAATGCACCAATTTCAAGTGCCCTTTTTGCCAGGTCTTCATCTATTACAGCCGTTACCATGATAACACCAATCGAGGGATCAATTTTCTTAATCTCTTTCAGTGTCTCTATCCCTCCCATCCCGGGCATCATAATGTCCAGTAAAACAACATTGGGATTGAATTCTTTTACTTTCTTTATAGTGGTTTCACCATCAATGGCTGTATCCACTTCATAACCCTTGGCAGTAAGAAATTTCTTTAAAATGTCGCGTACTTCAAATTCATCATCAACCACCAGTATTCTTGCCATCAGCCAGGACCTCCTTTTTAGGGTTAATTGTTCTTTTCCTGAATAACCGGAAATTCAATTATAAAAGATGTTCCGCCGGATTCGTTGTTTTCAGCCCATAATCTTCCCCCATGATCTTTAACAATGCCGTAAGACACATAAAGGCCCAGACCTGTTCCCTCACCTAACTTTTTGGTCGTATAAAAGGGCTCAAAGATCTTTCGCAGGCGTTCTTTTTCAATACCGGGCCCGGTATCCGAAATTATCAATCTGACAAATTCGGGATTGTCCGGGGAAGGTTTCGCTCTTGTTTCTATCTTTAATTCTTTAGTCTCCTGATCCTTCAGGGCCGTTATGGCGTTGGTAAAAATATTGAGAACAGCCTGCTCTATTCTTTCTCTGTCCAACGGTATCATCGGCAGGTCGTTTTCATACAAGACAGTCGTTTTAATTGTCTCCACCCTTAACTGGGCCTCGCACAGGGACAGCACCCTGTCAACTACATTATTCAGGGGGAGCATATCCATATGTCTTTCTGGATTGTGTGAGAAGTGGATAATATTCTTTACTATACCGGTTATGCGTGACAGTTGTATTCCGCATGTCTTTATTCCCTCCATTATCTCAGGCGGCAATTCCCTGCTCATTTCCAGTATCTGCAGCTTCATAGACATAATGTTCACAGGATTGAGAATCTCATGAGCAATGCCCGATGTCATTTGACCGATTGCGGAAAGTGTTTCGGACTGGACCAGCATATCCTGTGTCTCCTGAAGTTCAATGAGCGTTTTTTTCAGTTTTACCTCTGCTGTTTTCAGTTCGGTAATATCTATAATATTTCCCATTGTGGCGGGCCTTTGGTCAAATTCAACACGTATGGACATTATCCTGCACCATACAGTCTCGCCGTTCTTTTTAAGGCGTCTGATTTCATACTGGCTTGGCGCATCTTCTCCGGCAAGTCTCTTTTTCGTCCTTTTCGTTACCTCTTCCCTTTCATCAGGGTGTACCAGAAGAACATGCTTCATGCCCAGCAGTTCCTCGCGTGTGTAACCGTGAATCTCGGCGAATCTTTTATTGACATATACAAGTCTTCCATCCTGATGAATATAAACGCCGGTAAGGGAATTATCAGTCAGCATTCGGTATTTTTCTTCCGAGTCCTTTAATTCTTCCCTGTTTTTAGTAAAATATTCGCTTAAAAGGGCCGACGTTAAGCCTACGACGATAAACATGAAGGAGCGGATCAAATTGGATATTACCGAGACATCAAGCCTGTATCTGATATGTCCGAAAATCAGGATTGCTGCTAAAATTAAGGACACAACCAGCCCCTTTTTTCCCCACCAGAAGGCCGAAAGGATAATCGGGAGATAATAGAAGTGGGAAACTGACACAACAATTTCCGGTGCGCCACGAAAATAGTATGAAAAAGAACAAACAACTGCAGAAAGGAGTGCTATTATTCCAATTTCATAGTATTTCGCATGGTCGCGGATTGTTTTTATGGGCATTTTTCCTTTCCGAGATATCATTTTATAATAAATTTGTCCTTAGTTCATCTCCATTTCTACATCTTTTCCAAGATTACCATAACCTGCAATCCCGAACCTTATTTTGCTCATTTTAATTACTCAATAAAATTTTATTTACCAATAGTAAAGAAGACCCTTGACAAATTCAAGTTATTTTACATAACCTAACAAAATTCACTCTAACAATGGAGGTAAAAAATGACCACATGGCATGATTATCTGAAGGAACAGGGGAAGCCGCCCAGTTGGCCTTACCCAATAAGGTTTGAAGAGGAGCAGGAGATCGAGACTGATATCCTGGTGATAGGAGGCGGCATTGCCGGATGCTGGGCTGCTATAAGCGCCGCAAGAGAGGGCCTAAGGGTGGCCCTTGTGGAAAAGGGCGATACCGTGCGAAGCGGGGCCGGAGGCCCGGGCTGCGATCACTGGTGCAACGCGCCCGCAAATCCCCACTCCAGGGTCGATCCTGATGAATGGGCGGTTCACATGGCGGATCGTCCCTACTGCAACGGAATAGGCATTCAGATTCAGTGCCGTGAGGACTATGACACCCTGCTCGAAATGGAGCAGATGGGTGGGAAGATCCGGGATACAGAAAATGAATTCGCGGGAGCGGAGGGGAGATATGACGATACCAAGTTTATGATCTCTCCGCGTTACGGGACAATACACAGCTATCTCCCTGATCCCGACATGGGAAAACCGGGGTTTAATCCTCCTGAAAAGCGCAATAATGTTGTTATACGAGTGTGGGGCTCCACTTTCAAACCCGTGCTTAAAAGGGAATGCAAGAGACTCGGAGTTAAGATTTATGACAGGGTCATGGGAACAAGCCTTCTCACGGAAAAAGGGGAGCAGGGCGGCCGTGTCATCGGCGCCACTGGCCTCAACAACCGGACCGGCGAGTTCATGATCTTCAAATCAAAGGCCACCATCATCTCCACCGCGGGCGGAGGTTCCATATGGATGATGAACAGCGAGCTCTGCGGAATGTCAAGCATGATGTCCCGGGCAACATCCGGAGACGGCATAATAATGGCATGGAAAGCAGGGGCCGAGCTGATGGAGATGGAGGCCACAGGAATTATCGGTATTGCCACAGGGATGAAGCACAAATGGTATTCCGGGGCTGGTGACGCCAGCTATGAAAACGTGCCCCTTGTGGACGCAAATGGAAAGCCATTGCCTTTACCCATACAGGGATGGGTGGACGCCGGTGCAATGGTGCCGACACGGGAGACACAGGCAAGAGTCCGTGAAGGGATCATGAAAGGTGAATATGAACTGCCCTTTTACGGCGATTTTCCTGCAATGAGCGATGTGGAAAGAAGGGCAACCTGGAATCTTATGCTGATGGAAGAATCCACCACAAAGATCATCATGGACACATTCAATCAGGCGGGCTATGACGGGAAGAAAGACCTGCTGCAAAGCTACAAGTTTCTTGAAGGAGAAAGCATGCCGCAGTGGCGCAGCCCGGGAATGGGAGGCCCGCTTGTTGACTGGAACCTTAAGAGCTCTCTTGACGGCCTCTACATAGCAGGCATGACCATGTTTTCATCCGAGGATCACAGCTACTGTGCGGCCACAGGCAGGTACGCGGGAAGAAAGGCGGCGGCTTACGCAAGGGAGATAAAACAGGGAAGGCCGTCAAAGGATCAGATAAAAAGGGAGAAGGCCAGGGTCTACGCGCCTGTGAAACGTTCAGGCGGGGTCGAGTGGAAAGAGCTTCACTCGGGCATTGCAAGGGCTATGCAGTATTATGCCAGCGAGTTCAGAACCGAGAGGCTGTTTAAAATGGGACTTGGCGCTCTGGAAAAGATAGAAAAGGAGTCGGTGCCCATGCTTTATGCCCTTGATCCTCATAAACTTATGCGAACCCTGGAGGATTTGTGCATGCTGGAACACGCGAAGATAATCCTTAATGCATCACTGGCCCGAAAGGCCAGCAGCATGCCTCTGGGCTTTAACAGAATTGATTATCCTGAAATGGACCCGCCTGAATGGAACAAGTTTCTAACCATCAGGCTTGAGAATGACAGGATAAAGACCGGAAAGAAATCGCAGACATTCTGGGGCAATATGAAGAGACAGTATGAGAAACATAACCGGGACTATAAAGGGGTTTATAAGGGTAAATAATTTAATTCGGAGGAAAACATGGCAAAAGAAAAATTAATGGCCATACCCAATGTCACCACACCCAACCAGCCGGTGATCTTTAACCCGGAGAGGTGCAACGGGTGTAATCATTGTGTGGAGGTCTGTCAGATAGATGTCTATATACCAAACCCTGTAAAGGGAAAACCGCCTATTATTCTTCATCCCGATGAATGCTGGTACTGCGGGTGCTGCGTGAATGACTGCCCCAGACCCGGGGCCATAACATTCAACTGGCCGGTTCAGTCACGAGGGTACTGGAAGAACAAGAAGACCGGTAAGATCGGGCAGATATAGATTCCCATACAGGAATAAACATGCAGGGGCGGACGGCCTCCTTCGTTTTGATGAACCGGAACTACGTCGTGCCAGGCAAAGGCGCCCCTACGATTTATTAGGCATTTTGATTTTACCGAAGATCATGCAGCACAAAAGAGGGTCCGGGGTTCTTCTGGAATGACCGAATCTGGTTCAGAATAATGTCGGGTTGCTTCGCTTAACCCGACCTACATTCAATTATTTACAATGAAGGATTCGGATTGCATAAAACAGAATCCCCTCTGCACGCCTGACAG
>CAZJOB010000100.1:0-10624 GCA_964547435.1 uncultured Desulfatiglans sp.
AGGCACGGTAATAAACAGCGTATTGAGTTATAATGTGCTTATTAAAAGCTGGTCTTCAGTAGAGGAATCGGTAGTTATGGAAAATGCCATCATAGGAAGGTACGCAAAGATAAAAAAGGCTATTATCTGCGAAGGTGTGCAGGTCCCCCAAAGTGAAGTCATAGGCTTTAATCCTGCACAGGATATGGAACGTTTTACTGTTACACCACGCGGAATTACTGTTGTAACACAGGAAGATTTTAAGTAGATATTCAACAACCTTAACATAAGAGTGTTTTATGAAACCGAAGAAAAAATACAATGTTGTCCCCAAACTCCCAGCCAGCATGGAGTCTCTGAGAAACCTGGCCTATAATCTGTCCTTTAGCTGGCATGGTGAAATTCGTGATATCTTTCAAAGGATTGACCTCAGCCTGTGGACCGAATGCGGTCATAATCCAGTGCTTATGCTTGGACTTGTCAGTCAGAAACGGCTTGAAGAGCTTTCAGAAGATCAGGGTTTCATGGCGCAATTGAATCGCGTGACTCAGGATTTCAACAGATATCTTTCTCAGCCCCGAATACAGGCCATGGATTACTCGCCGGAGACCACATTCCGGATCGCCTATTTTTCTGCGGAGTTCGGAATATCAAGGTGTCTGCCGATCTATTCAGGGGGCCTGGGAATACTGGCTGGCGATCATCTGAAATCCGCAAGCGACCTAAATGTGCCTCTTATCGGAATAGGTCTTCTCTATCAGGAGGGATACTTCAGCCAGTATCTGAGTTCGGATGGGTGGCAGATGGAGACCTATCCTGTAAATGATTTTCCCAATCTCCCAATAACACTTGTCAGAGACAGCGATGGGAAACCCATGCAGATCTCTGTGGAGTTCAGGGATGAGAAAGTTCAGGTCCTTGTATGGCGCGCGGATGTCGGAAGAGTTCCTCTATACCTTCTTGACACTAACCTTCCTGTCAATTCGCCGGAAGTGCGAAGGACAACGGCCCAGCTTTACGGTGGTGACAGGGAGATGAGGATCAGACAGGAGATCGTTCTCGGCATAGGCGGCATTAGAGCGCTAAAGGCATTGAATATCGAACCGACAGTGATACACATGAATGAGGGACACTCCGCGTTCTCTGCCCTGGAAAGGATTAATATACTGAGAAAGGAGCGGGGCCTTTCCTTTGATGAGGCAAGGGAACTGGTGATAGCAACCACAGTGTTTACCACTCATACCCCTGTACCCGCGGGAAATGATGTGTTTACTCCTGATCTCGTAAGAAATTATCTGGAGGAGTATGCAAAGGAACTGGGCATAAATTTTCGTGTTCTTCTGGGGTATGGCAAAATAGATCCTCGTGATGAAAACGAAAAATTTGGCATGAGCACTCTGGCTTTAAGGCTTTCATCCCATGCGAATGGCGTGAGCAGACTTCATGGAAAGGTTTCCAGAAAGATGTGGCAGAAGGTATGGCCGCACCACCCTGAAGAGGATATTCCAATTGATTATGTCACAAACGGAATTCATGTCCCCACATGGATAGCAAGGGAAAAAGCAGCCTTGTTTGACAGGTACCTGGGCCCGTACTGGGCCGAAGATCCTGATAACCAGAGGGTATGGGAACAGATTTCCAATATCCCGAATTCGGAACTCTGGCGTTACCACGAAAGATGCAGAGATCACCTCGTAGCGTTCGCGAGACGACTTCTGGTCGATCAGATGAAACAAAAAGGCGCCTCTACCAGTGAACTGGAGAGTGTGAGTGAGGTGCTGACGCCGGATGCCATGACAATAGGATTCGCGAGAAGATTTGCCACCTACAAGAGGGCAACCCTTTTATTCAGAAATCCTGATCGTCTGAACCGGATTTTAAACAACCCTGATTGCCCTGTTCAGATCATTATAGCGGGCAAGGCCCATCCTCAGGATAATGAGGGAAAAGACTTTATAAAAACAATCATCCATTTCGCGAGGGAAGAACGTTTCAGAAGACGAATTGTTTTTCTGGAGGATTACAATTTTCATATCGGGCATGTTATGGCATCAGGCTCCGATGTGTGGCTGAACACTCCCAGACGACCCCTTGAGGCCTGCGGCACCAGCGGGATGAAGGCCCTTGCCAACGGATCCCTCAATCTGAGTGTGCTTGATGGCTGGTGGGATGAAGGTTACCACAGGGACTATGGCTGGGCACTGGGAAAGGGAGAAGAATACCTTGACCATAATGCTCAGGATAATATTGAAAGCCGTGATCTCTATAATCTGCTTGAAGAGGAGGTAGTGCCTTTATTCTATAAGCGCGGCAAGGATGATATTCCCAGAGGATGGGTTGAAAAGATGAAGGCGGGCCTGCAGCACCTTGTTCCTGTCTTTAATTCCCATAGAATGGTTCAGGAATATACTGACAGATTTTACCTGCCCTGTTCAAGACGCTATAATATGCTAATTGACAGGGATTTTCATGAGACCAGAGAGCTTGCTTCCTGGAGACAAAAGTTGATGACCGGATGGAACGAGGTTTCTGTTGTAGAGGTTATATCCGGTTACGGCAGGGATATACCGGTTGGCGGTCATCTTGATGTAGTCGCTAAAATTAAACTGGGCGATCTTTCTCCTGATGATATAACTGTTGAGGTTTATTACGGTAGTCTCGATTATAACGGCGATTTTAAAGAAAGGGAAACAGAAGAGCTGGCATTTAAAAACACCGGTGACGGCCTTCATATATTCCAGGGAAAGATACCATGCGCTGGAACGGGCCGTTTCGGTTACACAGTGAGAGTGATGCCAAGCAAGAACAGGCTTGAGAATCCGTTTGTAATGGGTCTGGTAACATGGGCGTAGGTAAAAGAAGGGCGCAAGGGCGCAGGGCTCAGGGCGCATGGACTTTATGATGATCAGTTAAACATGAAAACATCCCTGTGCGGGCGAACCTGTGCCTGATCCGACGAAGCCGATGGCGAAGGCGGTTGTTCGCCAGCACATGAAAGACAGGGGAGAAAAATAATTTGATATCAACTCTCAGTTCAGAACAGATAAACAACCTGATTTCCGGAAACATGGCAGACCCCTTCAGCATTCTGGGGCCTCATCCTGTAATGGAAAAAGGAGAGAAAAAAATACTTATTCGCTCCTTTATTCCCGGCGCTCTAAAGGTTGCTGTTCTTGATCTGGATCCTTCTGAATATATTGACCTGTCTATGGTGCACGATGAGGGACTTTTTGAGACATCTGTTAAAGATTACACGCAAATCAAACCCTATCGTCTTAGAGTTGATTTCGGAAAGGGCAATATCTCCACTTTTTTTGACTGCTATTCATTTCTGCCCGTGTTGAGCGATTTTGATCTATATCTTTTCAATCAGGGCAACCACAATGATATCTATGAGAAACTCGGCGCTCATCCGTGTGAACACCAGGGGGTAAAAGGCACGCTGTTCGCTGTGTGGGCGCCATCCGCGCGAAGGGTGAGTGTGATAGGCGATTTCAACCAGTGGGATGGAAGACGTCACCAAATGCGCAGCAGAGGCGGTTCCGGCATCTGGGAACTGTTTGTGCCGCATCTGGGGGAGGGCCTCCTTTACAAGTATGAAATTCTCACAGCAACCAGCGTTTTACTCACCAAGGCCGATCCCTTTGCTTTCCATTTTGAACAGAGACCCAAAACCGCTGCTGTTGTCCATGATCTTGAAAAATATTCATGGAACGACCATGAATGGATGAAATCACGAAATACTATTAACCATCTTAAAGAGCCTTTTGCAATATATGAAGTCCACCTGGGATCATGGAGGAGAAAAGCCGATGAAGGCAACCGCTGGCTGACGTACAGGGAAGCAGCAGATGAACTGATTCCCTATGTAAAGGAGATGGGATTCAATTATGTTGAGTTGATGCCTCTCTCAGAGCATCCCTTCGACGGTTCATGGGGATATCAGGTAACAGGATATTATGCTGTTTCTTCTCGGCATGGACTGCCGGAGGATTTCATGTTTTTTGTGGACAGGTGTCACGCCGAAGGAATCGGCGTTATACTTGACTGGGTTCCGGCCCATTTCCCCAGGGATTCATATGCTCTTGAATATTTTGACGGCACGCATCTCTATGAACATCAGGACCCCAGACAGGGGGTTCAGAAGGATTGGGACACACTGATATTCAATTACGGCCGCAACGAAGTAAGAAACTTTCTGATTGCTAATGCACTTTTCTGGCTTGACAAATATCACCTTGACGGGCTGAGGATAGACGCAGTAGCCTCCATGCTTTACCTCGATTACTCCAGAAAGGATGGTGAATGGATACCGAACCGATACGGCGGCAGAGAAAATCTTGAGGCCATAGATTTTATTAAAAACCTGAATACAAAGATCTATGAACGATTTCCAAAGTCCATAACCATAGCCGAGGAGTCGACTGCCTGGCCGGGAGTAACTCTTCCGGTTCATCTGGGCGGGCTGGGTTTTCTTTTTAAGTGGAATATGGGATGGATGCACGACATGCTAACCTTTATGTCAAAGGATCCGGTTCACAGGCGTTATCATACGGATATGCTGACATTCGCCCTTTTATATGCCTTTCATGAAAATTTTGTACTTCCATTGTCACATGATGAGGTTGTGCATGGCAAGTCTTCACTCCTCTCAAAGATGCCGGGGGACAACTGGCAGAAATTCGCAAATCTTCGTCTGCTGCTTGGATATATGTATGGTGAGCCAGGGAAAAAGATGCTGTTTATGGGAGGAGAAATAGGTCAATGGCGGGAATGGGACCATGACCAGTCTCTTGAATGGCATCTGCTGGAATATGAACCTCACAGGGGTTTGCAGTATTATGTAAAGGAACTGAACCGGATATATAAGTCGGAACCGGCTATGTACGAAATGGATTTCAGACCTGAAGGATTTGAATGGATCGATTTTCGTGACGCGGATTCCACTGTTGTTTCTTTTCTTCGCAAAGGGCTTGACAGCAATAGTATGCTTCTGTTTATATTCAACTTCACGCCGGTTCCAAAGATAGATTACCGGATCGGCGCTCCGGTATCCGGTTTTTACCGCGAGATTCTCAATTCTGACGCGGAATGTTTTGGCGGCTCTAATGTCGGCCTGGAAGGAGGTTCTTTTTCTGAAGGCATCCCTTGTCATGGAAGACCATATTCACTGAAACTGACACTGCCGCCGCTTGGCATGCTTATACTTAAACCTGATGGTTCGTAAAATAACAGTCTTTTCAGGAGGTCCGCGAAAAATGTTGCTAGATGACAGTATTTTGAATGATCTTGCAGTTCTTATTGTTGATGACGAACCTGATATTCTGGAGACCGTCGAGGATGAGCTTTATATGTGTATCCTTCATAAAGCGAGTGATTTTGAGACTGCCCAGAAATACCTGCTCAGTTACACATATGATATCGTGATACTTGATATTATGGGTGTAAATGGCTTTAATTTATTAAAAATTTCTAATGCCCTCGGCTATCCCACCGTAATGCTCACCGCCCATGCGCTGACACCGGAGGCCCTGAAGAAATCCATTCAATTAGGCGCCATATTCTTCTTGCCCAAGGAGACCCTTCCTGAGTTGAGGTTTTTTCTTGAAGAACTTGTTATTAATAAATTTAAACCCAGCGGAATGAATTTTCTTGACCGTTTAAGCGCCTATTACAACAAATATTTCGGACCAGGCTGGAGAGAAAAGGACAAGTTTTTTAGTGATCTGGAGCAAATCCTGCTTCATGGCGAACAAAAGGAATCTTATTAAACAGCATGAAGTAAAGTATTTTTTTCTTGCAATTTAGGCTAATTCAAGTTATTTAACTACGCTAATTGTTATTGTCTATCCATTAAACTCAAGCCAAAAAGAGCAATGGAACAAGTACTTTTATTAAATATCTCCTACGAGCCTTTAAAGATTATCAACTGGAAAAAGGCTATAACTATGCTCTGTCTCGGAAAAGTGGAGGTTATAGAAGAATATTCAAGGGATGTCCGCTCCATAAGTTTTACAGTCAAATTGCCTTCTGTTGTCAGGCTGCTTAATGTTGTAAAGAGAAACAGCAGTCCTGTGAAATTTTCACGACAAAACATATACGCCAGAGATCGATACAAATGCCAGTATTGCGGAAGAAAGTTTTCTTCTGAAGATCTTACCTATGATCACGTGCTTCCAAAATCAAGGGGAGGGAAGACAAAGTGGGAAAATATCGTGACTTGCTGCATGGAATGCAACAGAAAAAAGGGTGGGAGGACACCAGGGGAGGCATCTATGAGGCTGGTTCGCACTCCTGAACAACCGGCATGGGTGCCTGCGGTAAGATTAACCATCGGTTTCAGAGAAATTCCCAGTAGCTGGAGAGATTATCTCTACTGGCATATTGAACTGCTGGAGTAAAAGGCATTAAAAATAATCAGCTTTCTCTAATCCCTTAAAACATCGTTAAAACAACAAAAAATATTCACCTATCGTTAATTAATTGTCACCCCTTGAAGCGTAATATAAAGAATATCAGATACAACTGTTTTTGTTTTGCCATGAACTGAAGAATACACTAGTATTGGCAAAGATCGGAGGTATTATAATGAAACGAAATTATTTTTTTACTGTTCTCTTTATTTTTGTTATCAGCGCGTGCAGCTCAAATGATGAACAGCCTGATCAGTATACGCATGTCAGAGTTATTGATGAAAATGGAGGGGGAATAGCCAGCGCTACAGTCGTTGTCGCGAATCAGGCCGGCCAGATAGGGGCTGTTTCATCTACGGATAATAATGGTTACGCATATTTTGATTTTGCATTGCCTGATTCCACTGTAACCGCTGCCTTAAGCTGCTACTATACACCCTCAGACAGGACTTACTACATGATGAATGTCGTCTATGGAGTCAATGTTCCGGAGGTAGTTTTGACCCTGGGAAACTGCGAAGAATATACTCAGCAGATAGATATTAACACCACCGCTGTGGTGCCGGGGGTCATCGACGGTGATGTTACACTTGGACCCATATCATATGGACCCATATCATACGGTGAAACAGGAAGAGAAACCATGGATGTCTATGAATTGCAGGATGATGGCAATATCTCGGTTTTTGCGACTGGTTACGATAATGCCGGTGATGTCATAGGGTATGGATTTGCCCTCGATCAGCCTGCCATTGATGGGAGCGTGATCAATGTCGCTATCGACCGGACAGATCTCGACCAGTATACCCATGTTTTCAGGAATGCTCCGGAAGACATTATCTCATACTATTACTCTGCCTCGCTGATACGCAAGCATGCCGATACCAATCTGCCGATCAACTTTAACTGGGGCATGGCGCCGCTGCCCGCTGCCATAACCACCTATTCCACATCCAGTTACGCTGACAACAATATGCTCGGCGTCTCTGTCAATGTTGATCAGGACGGCGATGGCAATGGAGACGCGGATATCGGATTTACCAGGTATCTACAGGACCCATCCGGTCAGGTCTTTGACTTCAGTTCAGCGCCCGCCATACCCGACAATCTTGTTTTCGATCCGAGGATAGATGGACGGGCACAAATCAGCTGGCAGGATAACGATCCCGGTGCAACTGTGCAAGAGATTATGATGACACATACGGCCAATTCACCACAGAGGGTATACTTTTCTTACAGGATGACTGTCCCTGCCTCTACTCATACGGTACTGTTTCCCGAACTTCCCGATTCGCTGGCGGCTTTTCGTCCTGTGACTTACAGTAACCTCTCTCTGCAGACCATGAAGTTTGACCGGCCTGTAAGCTATGATCGCTTTCTGGAGGATTTTGCATATTATAACGGTCGGTTTTATGAAGAGGAGGAGCTAAACAGTTACAGCTTTGCAAGTATCTCGCGCGTTCCCTGATCGGGTGCATAGTCTGCTATTTAGACGGGAGACCATATAAGACCATTTATCAAGAGGAAAGCTGTCGATGATTTTATTCTTAAAGAGTGTCAGACCGAATCTGTTGTTTCAGATGTTTTTTTTAATCGGGCTTGTTTGTGCGGGATGTGATTCATCACAAAATCATATCTTTGGCTTCGACAGCACGATTCAGGAAACTTCAGATTATATTCATAGAGAAATGGAAAAATGTAATGCGGTCGGCCTTAGTATTGCTCTGGTCAGCGACAATGAAATCGTCTGGGCCGAGGGATTTGGCTGGGAGGATAAAGAGAACAGTATCCCGGCCGCAGCCGATACCGTGTTCATGCTAGGCTCCGGCACCAAAACATTGACCACGGTTATATTATTGAAACTTTATGAACAGGGGCTTATTGCACTGGATAATCCGGCAGCTTATTATCTTCCCGAATTTAAAATGGCGCCACGTTACCCGTATCAGGATCAGGAAATAACTGTTCGACGCCTCCTCAACCACCATTCCGGGCTTCCAGGTGACCTGTATGCTGCCGGATTCCTATTCGAAGAAAGCTGGGATGATTACGGTTGTAACTTGTATATGGACTTTCTGATGAATTACCTGAGTGCCGATTATCCAAGCCATCCTCCTGGAGAAATGGCCTCCTACTGCAATACCGGTTTTATACTGGCCGGTGAAATCGCACTGAGGCAGGGAGGAATTGCAGGGGAAACTTTCGCCGATTTTATGGAACGGGTATTATTTAAACCCCTCGGCATGACTCAGACGTCCATGAGAATAATTCAGGATAATCTTGCGCTAGGCTATGAAGGCGGAGTGGTCTCTGAAAAAAAGCAGACCAATTGCACCTTCGGGGCGACAGGGGGCGCCTACACCACGGTAGAGGATGTTGCAAGATTTATGATTATGCTTAACAACGGGGGCAGGGCGCACGACGGCACACGATTTCTCAGGCCGGAAACCATCGCCATGCTGGGAGAAGCGGAACAATCGGAACTGGATATTGATTCCATGTTCCAACCCGGTTTAGGTCTGGACAGCATGGATGACACGGTAATGAAGTATGCCGGAAGGGCCTGGATGAAAAGCGGGGGTACTGGTGATTTTTTCTCCCTGATGGAAATGCTTCCGGATAAAAAACTGGGGGCTGTGGTACTAACCAATTCGGATACAGCGCAATATATGCCCTGGGCTGTAGTTCGGGAGTGCCTCAAAAACGCCCTGAGTGAAAAATTTAACATTCAGCCAGAGACGCCTGATCTCCCGGACTATGACTCTGAAACCAATCCGGCCCTGATTCAGGGCATATATGTAAAAAAATACGGTTATGACAGGATCGTTGATAATGGAGATAATACACTTACCTGGATCATCAACGCTCATGCCGGCAATCCTGACACGCTTGTTTTGAAATATCAGAACAAAGCCTATAGGGCGGATAACCAATCAGAATCCATAAGTTTCAGGAATATTCAGTGGAATGGAAGGGATTATTTCGTCATGATCCAGTCCGGTAGCAGCGGAGCGGATAGAGATGAATCTATATTTGGAGGGTATGTCCGCACCATTATCGGAGAAAAGGTGGTTCCCGGAACGATATCAGATGCCTGGAAAAACAGGCTTGGTCCATATGTATTTGATAATGTGGTCTGGAACGATATCAGATGGGGATATCCTTTTGGCGTATTGGAGGAAAAGGACAATATGCTCCTATGGTCACAGCAAAATACGGCTGTTCCGGAAAATGACACTACAGCATTTATTACAGGTCTGAACAATCGCAGTGACAGCAGCATTCGCGTCATTCAGGAAGAAGGCAGGGAAATACTGCTCGTCGAAGGGTACAGGGGTTACTCCATGGCACATGTTCCATTGATTGTTTCTGGTGATGTGATCAGCGGAACTGTCGATCTATTCAAATCGGACTGGTTCCGGCTGGATACAGTGTCACCAGAACAGATTGTGGACATTGAGATAACCACGGAAAGCGACTTTTATGCCATCACCCTGTTCGATGAAAACGGGACATTTTCAGGCAGAGAAATGGGAGCAATTTCATGGACCACACAGCGGGGTTCCTATTTTCTATCTGTCTCGCCCACACCGGATGCCAGTGGTAACTATTCCATGGTGGTAAAGTGAGCAGGATCACAACTTAACCGGTTATTGGATTTCACCACGTTCAATGGAAAAAGAGGGTCAGGGCCTTTTAATGGTCACGCCTTACAGATCGATACAGAAACTTAAAAATTAGACCTGAAAGGCCTGAGCCTTCGTCCCAGCAGATCTGTTATGCCGTTGTTTATACTGCGCATGGTTGAAATCTCTTCTACAAGAGAGTCCATATTGCCGGAAATATCCCAGACATTTGAAAACATCACACAGGCGGCGTTTTTCTCTTTATCATAATACATGTCGGTCAGGTATCCCTGATGGGCTCCATTATGTCCCCAACCCAGTGAAGGAATGTACTCAAGCCCTAATCCATAAAGATTTTCCGAACCTTCCGCCTTGGGCTCGGCCGCCTGCATCATCATATCGACCGTTTCAATCGTGAGACCTGCATGCCCTGTCATTAGCCTTTTGCACCATAACGCGAGGTCATGGGGTGTTGTGATGATGTTTCCCTCAGCAATGCTGGCAGTGAGATTATCCTCTGTCACGTCGATCAGATCCTCACCCGTATAGAAATATCCGGGAATAAAAGGCAAAGGAAGGTTTGTCTCATGTGATTCCGCGACCGGG
>CAZJOB010000101.1:0-10532 GCA_964547435.1 uncultured Desulfatiglans sp.
CCAAAGCTTCCGCCTTTGCTAAAGCTTCGGCGTGACAAGTCGGCGTGACAAGTCGCCGTGACAAGTCGGCGTGACAAGTCGGCATGACAAGTCGGCGTGCCAGGCACAGGCGCCCCTACAGATTATTCAATGCACCTTGTGTCCTTTGTTATCATTCAGCCATTTACGTTGCTCTCTGAAATCCATTTATGGAAAAGAATGATACAATTTATTATTTGAGAAATATTACAGAGATGGAAATTAGCTGATTTTTTTATCAATTTTGTTGTATATAATCAACAAGTCTATGGCATTTTAATCTCATGGAGCATATACTTATAAATTTTTCTCTTATTCTGGAGGCAGTTATGAAATTATCGGATAGTCAGATTCAATACTTTGACCGTGCTGATGTCACTGAAACATTTGTAAATTCTTTGGGCAAATGCTTTTTTACCGAGGGTGTGGCGAATATTGAACTGTGCGTCACCCGCAACTATAAACCATGAACACGATAAAGAGATCAGACATCAAACCGGGCGTCCGTGTGCGCGTTGTACAGAAGCAGGATCAGAGATCAGGAAAACTGACCGATGGGACAGTAAAGGATATCCTCACAAATTCCGCCTCCCATCCCCATGGAATAAAGGTAAGGCTTGAGAGCGACATTGTTGGAAGGGTGAAGGAAATCATATCGTAATATCTTGAACCCGGAAGCCTCTTTTGGGGATGGCTGTCTTGCGAATATTTTCACTCGCCATAATTTCCACCCATGATGAAGATAATTGTTCCAACAGTTCGATTATCACATCTTCCTGCATGGATGATATTTTATTTTCTCTTTTCAGTCGCGAAAAAGAAGACCTGCATTCCAGAAAAGTCCCCCACCATACAACAAGACTGCCGTCTTCTTTCGCAATCTTTCTGACTGCCGATGACTGTTCCTCTTCCAAAATAAGCAGGAGCAGAGATGATGTATCCCAAAATTTCATCTTCCTTTTCTTCTTTCCTGTTCGAGATATTTTCTTCCCACGTTATTTTTATCCTTTACGCGGGGTTTCTGCCAAAATTCATCGGGTATTGAATTTGTTCCGATACGGGCAAGCCCGTGTTTTTCCAGCGTGAGGACACGATTTGTAATGGATACTTCCCCCCTTCTGACAGGTATCAACTTGGCAATGGGATTGCCTCTATCCGTTACCAGAACCTCTTCGCCTTCTTTTAAACCGGCGAGATACTCACTTAAAGACGCTTTTAATTCCGATACAGCCGCCACCCTCATAAAAACCTCCAAACCTCATTGTTTATGACTATTCTAGTCATATGACCTGCTAATGTCCAACTATTATTCTGCGATCGTGTGTCAGTTCTTACATTCATTCCGCGCGTTAAAAAATCTAAAGGGGATGGTGTTTGGTTATTGTGTTATGTGGTAATATGACTAAATTCGTCTCTATGATCCTCCCAGGCTGTTTTAGATTTAACATCATCAATGATAAAACGCACACCCTGGTTGTCGGAAGGATTCAGCCAGAGCAACTCATTGAAAACTCGCTCTGCCTCATCAAAGTGTCCAAGGCGCCAGAGGCACAATCCATAACCATGCATGCATCGCAGAAACGGGCGGTTGTCGGTAAGGCCCCAGGGCAGTATGCCAGTAAATCCTTTTTTCAGGGAAAGCCCGCCGATTCGAAGACCGACCTCATAATGCTGAATGGCGTCTTCCGGGTGGCTATCAAAGATGAGATTGCCCAGATGGGAATGTGCATCGAGACATCGCAAATCATCCTGACATAGCTCCATCAATATCTTTCTTGCCTCTGCCAATCTCCCGGCATCTTTGAGGTCGTTGGACTGGTTGATAGGGTCGCTGAAAGGATCATCAGGGTTCTCATATGGCATCACCTGCTCCATCTCGAACATGGGACGGGGGCCAAAGGAGATAATAGGTTTAGCCCATTCCTCGACTGGTTCGTCCTCTTCTCCCCAGTACTCCTCTTTAGGGTCCCACATTCCCCTGTCTTCAAGCGCCAGCGGCATCAGATTGAGGGCTTTTATATCAATTCTCACCGCCTGTATCTCACCTGATAGATATGGATGCCCTGCATAACTCCACTGTTTTCCAGGTTCGACTGTGACAATGGCACCGGGTACCACTTCCCAAAGCCCGCTTGCACGAAGGGTAATAGTCCGTTCACTTCCCAACAAACGGCAACGAGCGTTTTGCCGCTTGACTGTCAGTACCGCCAGTTCGACCGGTTTGCTCAGGTCGATGTCATCGGCGGCTACCTTTTCCATTTTTGATTTTTGTAGATTCATCAGAAAACCTCCAAATGTATAATATTTCTCTTTTGTTTCTTTGAGAATCGTTATAGTGATATCGGGGTCACTCATTATTGACAGACCACCCTTTTCTGTCAATAATGAAGGTCTGATCCCGGTACTTTCAATATCCCTGTTTTTGCCTTCAAAAAACTCAATATATGCCTATTTTATAAGATAAAATCGGGAATGATTCTTATTATAACAATTTGTTATCATGGGCGACCCCATTTCAACCATTTCCCATTTTCAATATCAGAATCCATCATTTGCTAGGAAGACACCTATCTTAAATAACATGGGCGCTATGTTCACCTCAATCTCTTAATCTAGGGAAGGGTGTATCATGCAAATTGCAGAAGGCCCAGTTATTAAAGAAGAGAAGTCAGCTATTGAAAATTAATTTTTCATTAGATATTATCAATTTGATAAAAAGAGGTTGCCTAAATTACCGAATTGATCTAAAAAACAATTTGTGTATTATAAACTATTTATGTTTGCATTGATTTATACCGATATTTTTTAATAATAATATGATCATGTATTTTTAAAGAATACATGCATTTTTTCAAACATAAAAATTCTAATGATATAACATTAATATAAAGCGAAAGAACAAAACCTATGGGAAATCTGCCAAGCTATAAGAATCCACCTGTAAACGAAGTTGTTTGTGGAATGCGTTTTAAGACGACCGAGCAACCGCGGATACCCTATATCGGACTTTTATGGGGAAAATTTAAAGATAAATACCCTAACGTTCAGCATGCATCTCCTCTAGCATTACGCGCAGGACAATTATTAATCGACTCAGCAACTGGGACTCCTATACCACGAATATGGTTTATTAATGATGCCGGCGATGAATTATTTCAGTTTCAAGGTGATGGTTTTTATTTCAACTGGCGTCGTAGAAAGGACGTCTATCCAAGATTTAGTCATATCATGCCTCAATTTCTTTATTTTTACGACGTTATAGAGGAGTTTTACAAAGAATTTCAGCTGGGAGAAATCGAACCTATTGAGTATGAATTGACGTATATAAATCATATCCTGGTAGGATCTGGTTGGGAATCCATTGATGATCTTCCCAAGGTGTTTTCAAGGCTCAATTGGGAACAAGAAGAGAATCAATTTTTACCTTACCCAAGTGATATAGCATGGAACGCTACTTTTTTATTGCCAGAGGAAAAAGGTCGTTTGGCTGTTAACCTAAAAAAAGGTACATTAGCAGAAAATAAAATGCCAGTACTCCTTTTTGAGTTTAAGACCATAGGAATAGATAGTCCTGAAAATTTAAAAAAATGGTTTGAACTAGCTCATGAATGGATCATAAAAGGATTTACCGACTTAACAACACCAGAAATGCATACATTATGGGAGCGAGAAGATAATGTATAGTCAGGCTATACAAAAAAATGAAAGAATATTTGAACCTGTCATAGCTAAATTGGCTTATGAAAATAATGTTCTTGATGATAGCGACGACCTGATTCAGCATTCAGGCCTTATAACAACCTTCGGGTGGGTTGATATAACTAGCAAGAGTCCATATAAAAGCATTATAAATACCTCTCCTTTAGCGAATCAAACAGATGATTTTTTCTCAGATTTTGAAGAGGCTGTTGGGCCGCTAATTCAAAACGATTTAACCAATAGTAATGACATAGAATCTCAAGAGCTTATTTTTAGGATTAAAACAACACCTAATATTCCCGATAGATCCAACATAGCAAAAAGACTACTTGATCTCTTTCAATACTCTAAAGAGGACGACCCCGATTTTATAGGGATTAGAGAGGGGTCATTGAAAAGTTTCTATAACTTTCTTTGCTCTTATACAAATTTAAAAAGCCCTTCTATTTCTTTGACACCTGACAATAATATCTATGCTTCTTGGAAAGGTGAAAATGGCCGCGTATTCAGTATACATTTTTTAGCTGATTCCGATGTAAGGTTCGTTATTTTTACACCTAATAAAAAACACTATGATCGGATGACAAGAACATCTGGCGCAACAACATTTGATATGTTGATGGAAACAGAGGTAAAAGCCTACTATATTTATGAATGGATATCAAAATGAAAGGGGGGATAATACCTAATACTGACCATATCTCCCGGCTTTGCTTTCGAAAGCATATCGACGAAGGAGAAATTCAAGCATCAGCATTTTTCCCAAGAATAGGTTATGAAGACTATTTATCCGTGGACTGGCTTGATTTTTTAAATTGTAATAATAGGGAAGATGAAATCATAAAATTAAGGGAGGTTTTAAGCGCAAGGCTCAGAACTATAAAAAGAAAAGAAAAAATTGCCATCTTAAATGTAGGCCAAATGTGCGGCAATGTCGAAGCCAATACTAGGGACAATCGAAAGCTTAAAGTTAAACATGAACCTCGAAAAAATGATGACCCACACAGCGGAATTTATAATGTAATAGATGATTATGAAGTTATTGGAGAATTAATACGCCAAACCATCCTTGAAACCTATGAGGCGAAACCTTAATTGCTTAAGGTTAAACTTGACCAACAAAATGATCAATCAGGGGCCGCTCTTGATATTGGACAGATACACAATTTAAAATACTTCCTTTTAAAATCCCAAATCCCGCCTCTCTGTTTGAGAAAGCGGAGTATATGGATTTTTCAGGTCATTTTTTCTCTGGTTGTTTGTTTCCGGTTTTAAAAGCAGGTGGAAGCTTTTTAGGCTATAGCCTGTCAGGGAAAGATACAAACGGCAGTGCAGGTCCGGACATTAGTTAGTGTCCATCCAGAAACGGCAAAATCCTGGATGAAGCTTTCAGCGATCAGCGGTCAGCATTCAGCTAATTCCTTGATTATAGGGCCTTAAGCTGATAGCTGAAAGCTGAGTGCTGACAGCGTCCATCAAAAACTTTATGTTTTTGGATGGACACTAGTTAAAAAAAGTGCCGGTAGTTGTTCAACCACACTATTTTTCGTTTCTTACAGCCTGTTCCTTCACCTTTAATCTATATCTGCTAATATTTGATGAACTCGTAATAAGTCCCGAAAACGTCATTTCCGCCCCGAATCAAGTCCGTGAATAAACTCCGGCTGGAATCTATAAGTACCTGAAAAGACTGGATTCCCACCTGCGCGGGAATGACAGAAAGAGCTAAAATCTGACTTTTTATGAGTGCAACAATAATATCGGGAACCTCCGCTTATGTATTGATAAACCGGAGAGACCTCATTGTCCCGGGTCTTTGATTTAAGAATAGCACACCAGAGGTGTTTAATTGCGGTTGATGGTATTTTTTTACGCCTGTAATTAGGATTCGTCAAGGAATATTGGTTATTTTGAGTTTAATATACAGCCGAGAAGGACACTGGTATACCTGCTTAATAAACCTCCTGGTCGGTTGGCGTCGCCAATCATGTAATTTTAAGAACTGGACTTTTTATTAACCGGAAATCTTCGGCCTGATTTGATAATGCCTGCAAGCAATGTCCTTTTATCAGGATTCCTGTATTCCTGGACAGTAAATGGAAGCGCTTCAATAAGAGAGTTAAATTTCGCGGCCTTGAGTGAAAGAAACTGCATATTTTTAATATGCGGTTTGTCCCTGAACCAGTCTGAAACAATCGCAAGATCAATATCACTATGCTCTTTGGCGTCGCCTCTTGCGTATGATCCGAACAGAATTACCTCTTCGATATCTATTTCGTCAGTGAGCGTTGTAATAAAGCCATTGATAATATCGTCTATTTTATTTTCAGCAACAGCCATTTAAAAACTTTTCCGCTTTCTTCATAAATCTCATTTGCCTTTTCTTTATCTATTATTTCAGAAAGGCTTTCTTTATAATCGCCATATCTGGCTTCAATACAATAGGGGGTTAATTCAGCCAGAAAGTCCAGTTGTTCGGATGTCAGGACATCAGTTATTTCTGCCATCTCAGCCAATCGATTCAAATTATGGATAGGCAGGTTATCTTTCTTTTGCTGAGCTATGATGGCTTTGATAATTTTCTCAATTGCCTGCTGACACGTGTATGCTATATAGGTAAGGGGCACTATTCAGCATTGCCTTTGCTGTTTCAAGATCATATTCTGCTCGTTCAATCCAATGCTTTACAATTCTATCTATTTCCAATTTTATGGCTTCCTTAAATTTGGTTTTAGAATAGCATTTAACAATATTCCGGTCAAATCATTATAACCCGGGATGTTCTTTAATAATAAATAATTCTTACTCAAGACAAAAAACCCAACTACTCTATATGAGAAAATAAAGATACAAACGAAGGGTTTCGCAAAAAAAACGCCGGAAAATATTCAGCCACTCTATTTTTCGTTTCCTACAGCCTGTTCCTTTACCTATATCTGCTAATATTTGATGAACTCGTAATAAGTCCCGAAAACGTCATTTCCGCCCCGAATCAAGTCCGTGAATAAACTCCGGCTGGAATCCATAAGTACTTGAAAAGACTGGATTTCCGCCTGCGCGGGAATGACAGAAAGAGCTAAAATCTGACTTTTTATGAGTGTAACAATAATATCGGGAACCTCCGCTTATGTATTGATAAACCGGAGAGACCTCATGGTCCAGGGTCTTTACCTTAATACAGACACACCGGAGGTGTTTAATTGCGGTTGATGGTATTTTTTTACGCCTGTAATTAGTATTCGTCAAGGAATATTGATTATATCAACTTGACTTATCTACCTAATAATGTTATCAATTCAGGCAGATAGCACTTTATCAGGAATGGATTCATGATAAAAAACATTCATAAAATAAGGGATCTTGAAGAAAGTCTCCTTCTAGATGGTGAAGACCTACCATTTGAAAAAAAAATGCAAATTTTTGAATGGTTGTGGAATGAAGGTTTAAGTCTTGGTGTCCTTCCTTTAAAAGATGCGCTTGATGGCATTGAAACTGACATAAAACTGGCAAAAATATTGAACTCATGTTCCTTCAACTCATCGCAAAAATAGCAAGATACCTTGTGAACAATAACATCCCCTATATGATCATTGGCGGACAGGCGGTTCTGCTTTATGGGGAACCCCGGCTTACCAGAGATATTGATATTACTCTCGGAGTTGATATTGACAGTCTTGGCACCCTGATAAAAATAAATAATGAGATTCCCCTGGACATATTGCCTGAGGACCCCATTGTATTTGTTAAAGAAACAATGGTGCTGCCGGTTCAGGATAAACTCACCGGAATCAGGGTTGATTTTATTTTTTCATTCACACCATATGAGAAACATGCAATAGAAAGAGGCAGGACAATAAAGATTCTTGATCAGGATGTCTGTTTTGCGTCTCCGGAAGACCTTATAATACATAAGATTTTTTCCGGACGGCCGAGAGATATTGAAGATGCACGAATAGTCCTGATAAAAAATCCTGATATGGACTGCCGCTATATCGAAAAAATTCTCATAGGATTTGGCGATAGCCCTGAGGGAGTTAGCTACCTGAATCTTTTTGAAGGATTATTGGGTAAAGAGTAGCTAGGAGGTTGTCCGAGAATACATTTTTGTGCCATTTTTGTCATTCCCGCGAAGGCGGGAATCCAGTCAATTCAGGCACTTATAGATTCCCGCCTTCGCGGGAATGACGCCATGAGCTATTCTCGGACAGCCTCCTAGATCTGCCCTCGTTATTGCTCGTGATATTCTGAACGATTTTCGGCGTCTGGACTCCGAAGACCTCCGCAATTCTTCCGGCTGCTTTTTACCTGAATGTCCTCGGTTTATAGGTCTTTTCCCACATTGCCGGCAACGCGCTGTCAGCGGTGATATATCGTTCCTTGATATACCATCGGCCATCGATCTTCACAAGCTTGTCAAATTCACGCCCCTGTTCCTGAAAGCGGGGCGGTTGTTTGATATCATAGTTAAGAACCCCGGTCCATATAAACCACGCTGTTGCAGTATCGCCATCAACATCAATAATAGCATTATTCAGCAGCATATGCATTTTTCCACTAAAAGGGGCCTCCCCGCTGTCACCTACACCCGCGTATAATTTTTCTATTTCCTCGCGGCCCTTTGAGACCATATAATTGACATCAAGTATAGCATCTTCAGTGTAATACTGGGCCAGGTCATGACTCTTCATTGCGGACATATCGACATAGTACCTTGCAATCATATCCTCGATCTGGATCCGGTCCATCAGTTTTTCATATTCCGGGTTCTTCTTTTCAGTGCACCCTGTCATGAATACCATAATCAGAAACATCATCAATAAAGGGTAAGAAAACTTAATTCCAATTCTTAGATCTTTTAAATTTCTCATAATAACTTCTCCTTGATAATTGTGGGTTGATGGTTGTGTGTTTATTGTTATGGATAATATAAAAAGTTATCTTCACCCGGTTTCTCCGGCCTATGCCGTAGAATGACGACAAGAATGCATTGTATGGATAATGAAGTCAATAGCTTTTCCAAATCCCTTAATGCCGGGCAAAGGCTGTTCAGAACTAAATGCAAGTAATCAAAAAAGACATTAAAAAATATAGAACAATATCATCGTGTATATTTTCAAGACCGCGGTTGAAATATTTATTAAATTACCATAAGATATAAAACTCGTTTTAATGGAACCGACTTCAAATGAGAAGAATAATGGTTAAAAAACTGACTACAGGCATTATCATATATATCACCTTCTGTCTATTCCCTTTGATATCCTATGGAGGCAGTTCTTTTTATTTGACTAATGGAGAAGGCGACGGTTTCGTTGAAGTTACAGTGTCGCCTTTTGGAAATTTTGGAACCATAGCCGGAGGCAGCGCCTATTATGATCCGGCAGGCCCTGTGCAAAGCGGCAGCACTGTCTGGAAATCTGCTGTTCTCTTCAGCCCGTTCGGGTTTTTACATTCAGGCGGAGTGGCAGGGCCGACCCTTTCTGTTTCGGATGTCAAATTCGCATCATCAAACCTTGTTATCAGTGAATTTACAGTGAGCGGATACAGCATTCGGCTTACTCAGGAATTGTCGCCAATATCAATCTACTCTAATGGAAGCACGCTTACCCAGACCTATGAGGTTACAAACAGCACAGGGAGAACACAGAACATCAGCATGATAAGGTATATGGATGGAGACCTCAGTTATGACGGGTCAGTAGCTGATATGGCTGGCATTGATAAGTCTTTTCTTATTGCCTATCAGTTCGACGAATATGATAATTCCCGGATTACATTCCTCGGAACCACGGCAGAAGGCAGCGGAAGCTTTTCGGGTTACCGCATTGAGAACTCTTCCGGTGGAACCTTTGTTGACAAGGTACTTGAGTCCGGGGCAGGCATACTCACCAATTCCATCTATGAGGATGCTGATCTTGATAATTTTACAGATGTTGCATACGACGCAGTTCTTGCCATGGGAAGGTCTTACACCCTGGCGCCGGGCGCCAAAGCCATTTTCCGGACAAAGACTATATGGGGCGCAGGAACCCCTGTAATTTATCCGGGGGATGTCACAGGCCCTTTTCTGTGGATATCGAAATATTTCGATGAAATTCCCTCTGCAGGCGGTACCACAACCTTTGATATACTTAACAGGGGAACCGGTGACCTTTCATGGACAGCATCCTCAAATGCGCAGTGGTTGAGAATCGACAGCCTGTCAGGCGTTAATAGCAGAACCCTTACTGTCAGTTATGATATAAATCCAGGCATTTTTCCGAGAGAAGGAATCATCTCTGTCGCGGGTCCTCCCGGCACGCCGAACAGTCCCCAGTTTTTTAAGATAAGGCAGGAGGCAAACCAGGAGCCGATTATCTATTACATATTTGATCAGCAAACCGATGAAGACACCCCTATAGAAGTTGAGTTTACGGTGTATGACACGGAGATAGATTCTGCCTATCTGATTTTAACCGCATCTTCATCGAATAAAGACCTTGTACCGGATCAAAATATAAGTTTTAAATATATAAGCGACGACAAATGGAAAGTCGCCATACAGCCTTCTGCTAACAAATTCGGGGAGACAGAGATAAAAATATTTGCCGGCGACCTGACCTACATAACAGAGCGTTCATTCAAAATGACTGTTAATCCGGTTAACGATCCGCCGGTTGCATTTGATCAGTCC
This sequence comes from uncultured Desulfatiglans sp., assembly GCA_964547435.1. Taxonomy (GTDB): domain Bacteria; phylum Desulfobacterota; class DSM-4660; order Desulfatiglandales; family HGW-15; genus CAZJOB01. The sequence continues at coordinate 10,391 of CAZJOB010000101.1, forward strand.
CTTTATATGGAGAATAACGATCCTGTTGAAATAACCCTTTCAGCCACTGATGTGGAAGGCGATTCGCTTACCTTCCATGTTGTGACTCACCCTGAAAATGGAACTCTCTCGGACATAACAACAGACGGCAAAATTACATATA
>CAZJOB010000102.1:0-10410 GCA_964547435.1 uncultured Desulfatiglans sp.
CACTGGTAGAAGCGACAGAGAATGTGGTTGTTACCCTGACCAAGGCTTCCGGTGACGAACAGGTGACAATAAGCGGCACGAACAGTGCGACGATAGATATACTTGATGATGACACAGCGGCTGTAAGTATAGTGGCGACTACTCAGGCGGTTGAAGACACGACGGATGGGTTATTTACTATAAGTACTACGAAACAGTTCCAGAGCGCAGTGACAGTAAATTTCACGGTAAGCGGGACGGCGACGTCAGGGGCGGATTACACGAATATAGGCACAAGCGTGGTATTTCCTGCATTAAGTGACAGTGTAACGATACCTGTGGATGTGACGCCGGGGGATAATGTAGTAGAAGCTGATGAGACGGTAATAATAGGGATGACAGGCACGAGTAACGGGGATGTTACGATAGCTGCCGGACCTGCAGATCAGGCGACAATAACGATAACTGACAATGATACAGCGACAATTGAGATTATTGGTGTAGCATCAACAGAAGGTAACGGAGGCGGATGGAAATCGATTTTCTTTAATGTAAGACTTGATAATCCGGTCCAGGGTGGTTTTAGCCTGCCATTCACGGTTAATGATGGAACAGCCACAGACAGTGATGATTTTGATATACATACTTTGAGCCCGATATCGTTTTCAGGATCGGCTGAAATGAAGATAATCAACATATGGGTTGTTCGTGACAGCAAGGTGGAGCCTGATGAACAATTTACTGTTACATTAGGAGCTTTATCAAATTTAGGGGCAGGAATAGATGCGGGAAAAATAGGAATAACCGGCAGTCCTGCAACCGGAACGATAATAAATGATGACCTGGCATATGTGAGTATAGCTTCCACTACAGATGGTAATGAATCAAGTCCTATCGATGGCGTGTTTACTGTTACCCAGACAGCTACCAGTTCAACTGACACAGTATTATCCATAACAGCAACCGGGACAGCAACAAACGGCGAAGACTATACGGTAGCAGAAACAGTTACAATAGAGGCGTTGTCTACAAGTAAAACGATTACAATAGATGTGACAGATGATGCGATTGTTGAGCAAACTGAGACGGTTTCGCTGACAATAGAAAAGGCTTCCGGTAATAGTGGAATATTCCTGACAGCTTCAACTGCTGATATCGATCTTTACGATGATGACAGCGCTGTAGTGGGTATAGTGAGAACAACAGACGGTAATGAATCTGGTCCTACCGATGGTGTGTTTACTGTTACTCAGACAGCTATCAGTTCAACTGATACTGTATTATCCATAACAGCATCCGGGACGGCAACAAATGGCGTTGATTATACAGTGGCAGAAAATGTCACGATCGCAGCGGGTTCCACAAGTAACACTATAACAATAGATGTGACAGACGATGAAATTGTCGAACAAACAGAGACAGTTGAATTAACAATACAAAAAGCTTCCGGTGATAATGAAATATCCGTAACAGATGCGACTGCTACAATTGATATCCTGGATGATGACACTGCAACGATAAGTATTGCCGGAACTATGAATGGGTCGGAACAGGGTCCTGTTAATGGAATATTTACAATAACACAAAGCGCGGTGAGTTCCACAAACACGGTTTTAACGTATTCACTCGAAGGTTCTGCGACTGAAGGCAGTGATTATTATGAAATATCTAACAAGGAAATTACTATTGAGGCAGGAGATACTACAGCGCAGATTCCTATAACGGTGATAAATGATTTTCTTGATGAAGGAGATGAAACGGTAATATGTAATTTATCTATAAAATCAGGAGATAGTGATATAACGTTTGATAAATCAAGCGACACTATAGAAATATCAGACAATGATTTTACAATTACCCCTTCGGCGGGTGCGGGAGGGAGCATCTCGCCGGATACTCCGCTAAACGTGGAATTAGGGGGTGAAATCACCTTCACAATAACACCTGAATATTGCTATTATGCTGATTATGTTCTGGATAATTCTGCCGTATTTGATCTTCTTGGGCCGAATAATCCATTTCTTGAAAGCATTCCAACCAGTTACACCATCAGCAATGTCACGGAAGATCATAATGTGTCGGCAAACTTCAGCAAAAACACCCACACCATTTCATCAGTAGCAGATACAGGCGGCACGATAAGCCCTTCAGGTGACCAAACCGTGGACTGCGGAGAAGATTATACATATACGATAACACCCGATACTGCTAACGGCAACAATCTAATTGAGAGTGTGTTGGTAGATGGAACTGAGGTTATCAGTGAAACCTATGGTTCGGCAACATATACTTTTGAGGATGTCACCGGAGACCACACCATAGAGGCCTTTTTTGATGATCACGGGAGCAATTGTTCTTCCGCCACGCCAATACCAGTGTCAGAACCGGTTTCCAGTGAATCTATGAGGGGCAATATAATGCCTGCAGGAAATCATGATTTTTACAAACTTGTCGTTCCGGTTGATGGAATTCTGGAGATTTACACAACGGGAAATATTGATACCCACGGCGAGCTCTATGATTCCGAATGTAACCTGATGACAGAGGGTTTCGATATTACAGAAGATATATCAGAGTATAACTACAATTTCAGGATTGTTATGCCTGAAGTAGCGGCAGGGACATATTATGTTAAAGTAAAGCACTTCTTTCCTGATCAGACAGGCAGTTATATGGTGGTTGTTAATTTTGAGGCAGATGACCATGGAAGCAGTTGTGAAATGGCAACGCCTATTTCATGCGGAGGTTCTGAAGAAGGCGAAATAGTCACAGAAGGGGATATGGACTATTTCAGCATTGAGATGCCAGGAGAAGGAATTCTGACTGTATGGACGACAGGTTCTACTGATACCAGGGGGATACTTTTGGGGTCAGATTGTTATGAGATTGATCAGGCGGACTTTGGCGGGGCAGGCAATAACTTCAGGATTCAAAAGACAGTGGATGAGGGGACCTATTATATTGCAGTAAGGCATAGCAATGTCGGTACCGGAACTTATACTTTATTCGTGCAGTGCCAGCTTACTTACAAGATATATGCAAGCGCAGAGTATGGCGGTATCATCTCTCCTTCAGGAACCATACCTGTTGTTTCAGGGGCAAGTCAGACAATTGATGTAACTGCTACAGGCGCCAATAATATCTATGAGGTCATAGTGGATGAAGATACTGTTGTCCATACGGGCGGCACATCTTATACCCATACATTCAGCAGTGTTACGGCAGATCACAGCATTACTGCGACCTTTAATCTGCCGTCGGACGCGTGCGTAGACATATCTGATATTCCTCTTGACGCACGTTTTCAGGCGGCGCCTGCAAACATAATGTTTGTGCTGGATGATTCCGGGAGTATGGACTTTGAAGTGCTGACCTCGGAATCAGACGGTAATTTCATGGGATATTATCATATATTTAATGCCGGAGATAATTTGAATTATAATAAATTAATGCCGGATATGCACCGAATGAAGTGGTATTCACAGTGGTCTGGTTATAACAGGATATATTATGATCCAAACCAGACATATAAACCGTGGTCTATGCTTGAAAATGCTGATAAGGATACACCCAAATCACATCCCAAGCATTCAACAATATTCAATCTGAATTCCGAATTTAAAAATTTTGTCACCGGCGGCTCGGGTGCGACTATTATTATTGTTGATGACGAAGACGCTCAATTTACCATGACCCCCGCAGCCTCTCTGTTTGTGATAGATGACGAAGATTCAGGATTTTCTAAAACCGGACCGACAGATTGGTGGGGAAATCCTGGATGGAAAGAGAATACCAGTACCGGATATAACGATGACTATTATTTTACCAACGTGAATGGTACCTACACCGCAAAATGGACCCCGCCTGCAGGAACATATAAGTTATTTGCACGCTGGGTTTCATCCGATTATAATTCTAACTCCGTTCCCTATACTGTAAATCACCGGGACGGTTCAAATACATTTAACATGAATCAAAGGGATTCAAGTTTGAGCAACAAGCTGAATGCCCTTGGAACAGACAGCTATACGTTCAACGGAACCACGGATAATGTGACACTTAACTATACTAGAAGTGGCGGCGGATGGTTTCAACCTCCGGCTTACAACGCTGTTGCAGACGCGGTTTATTTTCAGAATATAAACGCCGGATGGAACTGGGCAACAAGCAGTGACGCCCATAATAACCATTTTTATTATACTGAGGAAGAGGATATTGATTATACTGCTAAATGGACCCCCAATATATTGATTTCAGGGACATACAAGGTCTCAGCAAAATGGAATTCATCTTCGGATTATTATTTCCGGTCTACAGAGGTGCCCTATGCTGTCAAACATTCGACCGGGACAGACATCGTAACAGTCAACCAGCGCCAGAACAGCGGAGAATGGACAGAGCTCGGGGAGTTTTCTTTCAATACCGGGACATCCGGGAATGTATCCATAACATACACTGTGCCTGATCTTGATCATACGGTCTGTGCGGATGCTGTTAAATTCGAACTGGTCGGGGGAGTCCCTTCAAATATATCTATCAAAAACTCCCATTACTATGTCTGGTCCGAGTCACAACAGAAGTTCTATCTGGTGAACCTTGTCGGTTCAGGAGAGTCTGGGGAAATACATTATTACCGGGTAAATGATCTGGATAACGATAAAGATATAGAGACACGCTATTCAGGTGATCTTGAATTATATCCGGAAAATAATCCTCCTGACGATATATCGAAATACAGTGACGGGACTTTAAGAGCCTATGTACGGGAAAAACAGAATTTTGCCAACTGGTTCTCGTATTACCGGAGGCGTGAATTGACTGCTACAGCAGCCATATCTCAGGTTGTCACGAACATCTCAGGTGTGAATATAGGCATCTCAACAATTAACGGAAACCTGGTTCAGCCGGTTCGTTCTACGGAAGAAATAAATACTTTTTTGAACAGCCTTTATGGTCTTGTTCTTAAAGCAGAAGGCACACCTCTTAGAACAGGACTAAAAAGTGTAGGGCAGTATTTTCACCAGGATGACGGAAAAACAGGCGGAATAGGGACTTCGCCTTATGCATCGGCTATTAATGGCGGTGAATGCCAGCAGACATTTGCCATACTTATGACAGACGGTTACGAGAGCGGTGGCAATCCATATGTCGGAAATGTCGATGGAAATAACGGGGTGCCTTATGCGGACAGTTATTCAAATTCCATTGCCGACGTTGCTATGTACTATTATGAAAACGATCTGTCATCCAGTCTTTCAAACCTGCTCGCGCCAAGCGATGCGGATGAGGCAACATGGCAGCACATGGTAACATATACCGTGTCTTTCGGTGTGTTCGGTTCTCTTGATCCTGATGACTATGATGAAGATCTAAAACATAAGGAAACACAGGAGTATATAGTATGGCCGAATCATGAGGGAGGACCGGATGCATACCACATAGATGACATGTGGCATGCAGCGGTCAACGGTAGGGGTAAATTTTTATCTGCGGCAGACCCGACCGAGCTTGTTGATTCATTAACCCAGATAATGCAGAGCATTGAAGGAAGAATAGGATCTGCATCATCCGTTTCTGTCAATGGAGATGAGTTGTATGAAAGGTTGGGCGCTGACACCATGATGTTCCAGGCAAGTTACAACAGTGACGGATGGACCGGTGATGTGAAGGCATATACCCTTAATCAGACAACAGGCAAGGTCAACATGGAGAGTTATGAATGGAGTGCAGCTAGAAAGCTTGATGATTTGAGCTGGAATGACAGGTTGATAGTCACCTACTATGACTATGACGACGGATCAGGATATGTGAAAAAAGGCATACCATTTCGGGAGGATGATCTTTCGAATGACCAAAAGGCCGATTTGCAGAATACATGGGACACTTCAGGGGTAACAAAGATATTGAACTATCTGCGGGGAGACTCGACCAATGAGAAGAAAAACAGCGGAGTATTCAGAAACCGGACACAAAAGCTTGGCGATATTGTTCATTCCTCTCCTCTACACAAGAATGGAATATTATACGCAGGTGGAAATGATGGAATGCTCCATGCCTTTGCTGCAAACAGCAGCGGCAGTATATCAGGAGGCCAGGAACTGTTTGCATATATTCCTAATCATGTCTTTGAAAATCTTATAGATCTCGCTGATCCGTTTTACGGCTCAGACTCACATATGTTTTATGTGGATGTGACCCCTTCAGTGGCGGATCTGAACAGAACTGACAAAAAGACTATGCTGGTCGGTAGCCTCGGCAAGGGAGGAAAGGGAATCTTTGCACTTGATATATCCGACCTGTCCAACTCCAACTTTTCATCTGTAATTACATCGGAAGATGTTATGGCGGGCAGAGTCATGTGGGAATATCCGAACTCAGACACAACCTCAACGGTCAAAGATTCCATCGGATATTCGTTTTCCCGTGCGTCAATTGTCAAGACTAATGCACAGGATACGGTTGATGAGACAAAGCCTAGATGGGTTGTTATTTTTGGCAATGGCTATAACAGCGTAAATGGCCACGCAGAGCTGATAATTCTGGATGCTATAAGCGGTACTTTGCTGAAGAAGATAGATACCGGAGTAGGAAATTGTAACGGGCTTTCCACCCCGGTGGCCATTGATGTGCCCAATGAAGGCTCCACCTTTGATTCCAGGGTGGATTATGTGTATGCTGGTGATCTGAAGGGCAACCTATGGAAGTTTGATCTTACTTCAAGTGACCCGGATGACTGGGATATTGCCTATGAGAATGCAAGCTCTGTCCCTCAACCGGTTTTTCAGGCAAAAGGTCCGGGTGGAATTACACAACAGATTATCTCCAAACCTGAAGTTATGCTTCATCCTTTTGAGGAGGCCGGATATTTTGTTATGTTCGGCACCGGCAGATATTTAGGCGACAGCGATCTTCAGGATACAAGAGTTCAGTCTGTTTATGGTATATGGGACTACGGTGATGACGACGATGATGATGAATATATAGGTTCTTTTGAACGCAGTTCTACTCCCCAGCTATCCAATATGGGAGATAATGTAAAAATGGTAGCGCAAACTATAGTAGAATGCAATTCCGAGAGTGAACAGAGTGATGAATACTGGTGTAATGGAGACTACTGGTATCTTAAAGATGATAATGACCGTGTTCAGAAGATGAGGGTTTTAAGCGATAAAGAAGTAAATTATAAATCATCTACTTTTAACGCAACCAATAGTGAATGTGGCGGCTTTGAAGGGGAAGTTTCCTGCGACATCGATGATACGGGCGACAACCCCGACCCGGTAAAAGATATCGGGTGGTATTTTGATCTGCCCCAGGACGGCGAAAGGGTTGTAAGCGATGTAATATTAAGAGAAGGAAAACTAATTCTGGTAGGGTATGTTCCCAAACAGACTCCATGCGGTTCCGGAGGCGATTCGATTGTAATGGAACTGGATGCTGCTACAGGAGGCAGGTTAAAAAATCCGCAGTTTGATATAACCGGTGACGGCGTTATTGATATAAATGACAGGATCAATATAGGGACCGAGGAGGATCCTATCTGGGTAGCTCCTACCGGCATACAGAGCCCCGGAAGACTGCTTCCTCCGGCCATCCTGAACCTGGGTGAAAACAGGGAGATGAAATATTTCAGTTCATCCCGCGGGATTATTGAAACAGTAATGGAGAAGGCAATTAAAATGGGAATCAGCTATTGGAAGGAATATGAGTAATGAGGTCTTACATAAATAAAACGATAAGAGGCAGGGGGACTAACGAGGCTGCCTGTGAGATGATACATATTCTAGAAAGGGAGAATTATGTTATGCAGAAAGTGAACAGTTTCTTTGCCGGGCATGCAGGCCGTATTCTTTGTTTGTCCTGTTGTGTTGTTCTTTTTCTCATCGCTGCAGGTGTGTTCAGCGATAGTGTAGCTGATGAGAGTGAAAAAGCTGTTGCACCGAAAACAGATCAAATGCAAAGTGAAACACGCAGCAAGGTAAAGCCGGAATGGAAGATGCCTGAGCATTATCCTATCGACGGATTTGACGGAATGGGCCAAGTTGACAGAATTTCCGTGTCAGATGGTGAGATTGTTATTAATGACAGACGCTACCTAATATCAGCCGATACTGCGTATAGCACCCCAACTGATATTAATGCCTCGCGATTTTTATTCAGGGCAGGTATGAATGTAGGGTATATATTAGCTTCGGATTATAAAATTTCTTCTGTTTGGCTGATAGAAATAAAAAGGAGATAGAATTTTACTGAAGAAAACGAGGCGTTGTCAGTGATGCTGTATTAATTTGTCAGGGAACCTCAGACAAGATAGTGTCCATCCATAATTTTGCAGTTTATGGATGGGCACTAATTATTTTGTTCAATTCATCCTTCACTTCTTCATTTTCAGGGTCAAATTCGAGGACTTTTTTATAATTCTCCTTAGCGAGAGTCAGAATGTCACTGTCTTTTTTTTCAGCGCCGATTGTGTGATAGATGACCCCCATCACATGATATGTGTAAGGGTTCTCGTTATCTAATTCTATTGATTTTTCAAGAAGTTCCAGGGCCATTTCATAATTTTTTTCCTCAAACAAGGAATAGGCTTTTATATTGTAATGGTATGTGAAAAACTTTTTTATTTCATCGATAAAATCATCGATTGTCATTTGATTATTCTCTGAAAAAGGATGTACCTTATGAATTTCTGTCTTCAGGGATGGGATTGAGATCAGAAGAGCGGGAAAATTTTCAATCCCGAGATTGCGGGACAATCCATTGTATTTTTTATCATAATCAGCATCAATAGCGACTTTTGGGATATCGGTCAGGAAATTTTTCACCTGATCGGTTAGGATATATTCATTATTCATTTTTTTAGTCAATTCATCAGAATCAAGATAAAAATAGATAATTAGAGGACTGCCATTTTTTTCAGCATCCATCATAGCTATTTCATAACCGGCGAATCCGGCATTCCAGTTAAAATATTCATAAGCTGTTGCTTTTCCAACATAGACAATAGTTGTGGTAACAAAAAGCAGTAAACAGGCAGTGAGAATATGGATTGATGCTTTCTTGTAAATTTTCATAGGTATTCCTCAGAGTTAAACAGTTTTAATTAACTCGGAAAATATTATATTGTATTTGATCTGGGTTCAAGTAAAAATATCAATCTTGGATGAATATCTCTATTTCCACAGGTGACTTTTTTCATCCCATTTTTTTATAACAATGATCCCCGAAGTCCATGTCCCTATTGCATATGAGTTTCCCCGGTTGTTTTCCAGATATACATAACCCTGCGATCCCCGGCCCATTGAATTAAATGCAGCCTTATTTGAATTATAACTAATACCATCTAAAGGAGCTGAACCACCCAAGGTTGTCGCGCCTTTTACAGCGTTCCCGCAACCATAATTTATAGTGCAGTCTGAATCGGCGCCGCAAAGATCAATAGTCTTGATAATCGTATTATCAGAGTCTGTAATTGTATAGTAACCGCATTCTCCGGTAAAAAATTCAATCCTGCAAGTTCTGTTTTCCTTAATGGCCCTCATTTTAGCAAAATGCATATTTGCATACAACTCCTGCACTGCGCTTCTGAGCCTGTAGTCTGGAACAAGAGATGAAAAAACCGGAACAGCGGTTGAGGCGAGTATCCCCACTATACAGCAGGTTATTATAAGTTCCAGTCGGGTAAAACCAGAACAGGCAGTTGTTTTTGAAAATAGCCTTAAAAGCATGTTCAATTACCTCCTGAATGCGGATTGCCGGCAGCTTCAAAGAAACTGTTATGGTTAGAAAAAGACATATTGTCTGTCAACTAAAGCAAATCATGTGCCATATAAAATATATAATATAATCAGTTAGATACATGAAGAAGGATCTTTTTTTGCATTATTTTGTGTGAATGGTGCACTATTTTTTGTGCAGAAAGGATTTTATTTTGGACTTCTATACGAGTTCATAAAGTTTTACAGTTGCCTTTTAGGCCAAACAGAAAATATTTCCTGACTGTAATAAGTCCCTCTAAACCTCATACCCTTGAATTATCGAATCCTTTAACAGAAACCAATTGACTTTTATGGGTGTTACTGAATATCGTCTGTAGAAATTTCTCTCGCCCGCTCACTGCGTTCGCTAGAGATATTATGATGGAAGGTTGTTATGATTATACGCAAGGAAGATATAATTGAACTTCATGTGGAATCCCTTGCCTTTGGCGGCGAAGGGGTGGCGCGTTTTGACGGATTTGTTGTCTTTGTAAAGGGTGCTGTTCCGGGCGACCATGTGCTGGCAAAGATTCATAAAAAAAGGAGAGGCTTTGCCAATGCGGTAATCCATGAAATAGTGGACCCCTCGCCCGAGAGGGTTTCAGCCCCTTGTCCCTACGCCGGGCACCGCGGCGGCTGTAATTATCAGCACCTTCAATATGAATGCCAGCTC